>NZ_JBOFLP010000261.1:0-38424 GCF_051657925.1 Chroococcidiopsis sp. | reverse complement strand
GCCCAAAACTAAAACCTCATATTACAGCCATGCGCGATCGCCTTGCCACCGTCCTGCAAGTGCAGCCAGAACAAATCGGCATCAAAGCGACTACCAACGAAAAATTAGGTCCCGAAGGACGCGAGGAAGGGATCTGCGCTTATGCTGTTGCTTTATTAGTGCAGTAATGTCATTTGTCATTTGTCATTTGTCATTCGTGAGTTTATCTCCCTTGTCCCCCCCTTGCCTTCCTGCTCCCTACTCCCTGCTCCCTGTTAATGCTCCACCACAACTGGAACCGCTCCCAGCCGTACAACCGTAACAATAGGGTGCAGTTTGAATTTCATCGATTACGTCTAAAGTCCCTGCTGCCAAAATTTTCGCTACTGTTAAAGTTTCTCCCGCGCTAGTTTTGGCTGGCAAATTCATCATTTGATTGAAATCACAATCGTAGATATTACCTAAATAGTCGATAGAGATTTCATCCCGACACATTAAATGTTCTATTGTAGTTGGATTAAAATTAGCTTCTAGAAACTCCAAGTATGGGGTGTACAGTTTTTTTCTTTGTAGGTGTAGCAGCGTACGTCCTACTGGTAAGTTAGTAATTGTAAATAAGTTATTGAATGTAATTCCAAAATGTTCTTGTAAAAAGATTTTATAATCCTTTTCCAGGTTATGTTGGTCGGGAGTCAGAGAAAAGCGATCGCTTACTGGTAGTTGAGGATTGTATACCAAGTCGAGAATTAATTCAGGCTCTTTACCATAACCCAATCGATTTAGAGTTTGTATTGCTGCGATCGAAGCATCGAAAACTCCTTGTCCCCGCATTTTCTCCACATTTGTAGCCATATAGCAGGGGAGCGAAGCAACGATTCTCGTTTTATGTCGAGTGCAATATTCTGGCAAATCTTCAAAACTAGGTTCAAAGTAAATCGTTAAATTAGATCTAACAATAACTTGCTTACCATGTTGGCGTGCGGCTTCAACTATAGGTCTAAAACCGTAATTCATTTCTGGAGCGCCACCAGTTAAATCGACAATTTGAATTTCAGGAAATCGTTCGATAACTTGAATTAATTGACTGCAAATTTCGGGTGACAGTTCCTCTGTTCGTTTTGGACTTGCCTCAACATGACAATGAGTACAAGCCAGGTTACAGCGCTTACCTAAATTTATTTGTAAAACTTTGATTTGACTTTTAGTTAAAGGCGTTTTTAATTTACGGGCGAAAGGTGTAATTGATGTTTGAATCATGATTTGACAAGTACTTTTCTTTTGCGATCGATAGTTAATGGTCAATTTTCGATTCATCCCAACCATTAACCATCAACCGTTAACCATTAACTATTAACTAACAACATCCGCCACCAGTATAGTGCCAAGTCGAATTAGTCACTATAACTTCAGTTGGCATCAAACCAGCAAGTTTAGCTGCGGTTTTATCGCAGACTGCGGCTGGAATTCCTTGTTGAAGTACGTGTCCGGCTGAGTCATCAAAAAAGGGTTCTGTACCAGCATAAATGGCTGTTTTACCTGTAAAAATACAGGCTCCATCATCGGGAATTGGCACTTTGAAAGATACAGAATCGAGGCTTTCTAAAAGCAAATTTTCTTCCAGGTTGTATGTATGACAATCTAACAACCGATAGGGACGACGCGCCCGAATTTCAACTTGTCCAAAACCAGCATCTACGATCGTCTGAGTATACTCATCATATGTGAGTGCGCCCGACAGACACATCGCCCGCAGTCTATCATCTTGTTGCAGCTGTACTGGAATCGGACGAGTCGCGATTGGATCGCTCATTTGCAAGCGTCCGCCTGGTTTTAGCACTCGCCAAGCTTCTTTTAAGGCAAGGGATAAATCTGCTGGCTCAAATATATTAAACAGACAGTTCTGCGCTACTACATCCACAGAGGCATCTGGTACGGGGAGGTTAAAAGCATCACCTGCCCGAATTTCGACAAAACTAGGATCGAACCAAGGATTTTCTATCACAGCAGCTTGTAGGTTCCGTGTAGCTGCTTCGCACATGGCTGCAACTGGATCGACAGCAATTACAGCACCAGGACGACGAGAAAAATAAGCGAATTGTAATGCCTCTAAACCACCGCCAACGCCTACATATAGTACTGTCGGTTGGTTGGTTAGTTCAGTAGGGTGAACGGTTGTACCGCAACCGTAGTTCATCTCCTGCATTACCAGGGGAATTTTGAGTCCAGGTAGTTGTAGGGGACTGCTTTGCACGCAGCATAGACCGATTTGAGGTGTTTCTGCGACTTCGGAGTAAAACTGTGCTGTTGTCTCTAAATAACTCATTGTCAGCTGGAGTAAAATGCCGAGATGAATGTGGTATATTCTTTGGCACTGTGTTCTACTCTAGCGGATTTTTACTCTCGCGAATCCTCATAAAGAAGTAGCAGTTGACATCTCAGCAGAGATGAACTGGCGATCGCCACGGAAGCTAAGGACAATCCGTGTCAAAGCGATCGATTTTTTGTTGCTTGTTCTAAAAAATGACGCACGCCTTCGCTCATTTGTAATAAATTAGGTTCGATTTTTTTACCTAAAAAATCCTCAACCACATGAGCTATAGTCCCAGTCAGAAACCAAGGCACTCCTTTCATCTGATGCGGATCGATACTCATTGCTCCCCGACTCTGAATTAAAGTTGTATCGCCCTCAGCAATGAATTGATTTTTGCCACCACAATGTACGGCTTCTGTGAAAGCATGAGTTTTGATTTGCCATTCCAGCGTCAGATTTGATTCATCCCAGGTATTGTATTCCGTCCAAGAAAGCATATCTTCGCTGAGAATTGCTCTAGCTGCGGCAGGAATTTCACCGCCACCATGCCATTCATTTATTGTGTAAACTTTACCATTTTCTTCGCGCCGAGATTTGATTTGCACCGATCGCACGTTGTGCATGTAGGGAATGAGATCGTTCAGCTTATCTCGGTATGTAGCATAGACAAGGTGGCATGGAAAAGGAATGCGGGTATCAGCCGAAATATTTGTCATTTAGTCCAAAGTTTCTTAATTTCAGTTACAACTAATCCTAAGATTGTCAAAAAGCGATCGCCTTTTTACAATCCGCCAGAGAATTAGCTAACTGAGTATAACCCTTGGTGTAACCCTGCAACTACAGTTTTGTCTCCTTTATGAGTTACGCACTTGAAGCTTCAGATCTCGATCCCCCCTAACCTCCCTTAAAAAGGGGGGAATTTAAAGCTCTGTTTTTATCTCAGTTGGGAGATCTCTTTGAAATTACTTGAATGACTCTAGTTGATCGATTCGCAACCAAATATTCGGAGTTGGTACGTGTCCAAATACGACTAACGCATAGTCACCTTTAATATCTAAAACCTCTCCTTTGGTTTCAAAAATATAGCTGGGAAAGCGAGAATCGCTAGCTTTTGCTTCTAGGCTATTTTCTAGCTGTTCGCGCACGGCACGAACCATATCCCCTCTTTTAATCGCCATATGCTGCTCTTTCAGATTGCTAAACTATTTCTTTTCGCATTTTACAGTTATCAGGGAGTAGGGAGCAGGGGGCAGGGAGCAGGGAGCAGGGAATAGGGAATTGATATTAATTCCCTATTCCGAATTCTCTAGCCCCTCATTTCTGGCATTGCGGACAGAAGTGAGCCGATCGCCCAGCTAAACGCAGTTTTAGTATGGGAGTATTGCAGATGCGGCAGAGTTTGCCTGCTCGGTTATAAACCCAAGCTACACCGCCATAATTACCGTTAACGCCTTGGACGTTGAGAAAATTACTAAAAGTCGTGCCACCAGCGTTGATACTCGCTTCTAACACTTCAAGAATGGCGGTTCGCAGGCGCGATATTTGTGGCGATCGCAAATCCGCACATAACGTCTGGGGTTGCACGCCAGCACGAAACAGCGCTTCGTCAGCGTAGATGTTACCGATTCCTGCAACTATTGATTGGTCTAATAAGGCATTTTTGATCGGACGACGGCGATCGCGCAATTTTGCCGCAAAATACTCTACAGAAAAATCTGAAGAAAACGGATCGGGACCCAATGTTGCCAATCCCGTTACGACTGATTCAACTGCTCGTTCTGGAGGAACCCACCACATCTGTCCGAAGGTGCGTTGATCGACGAAGCGTAATTCCCAATTCTCGGCAAAAAATAATCGGACTCGCGTATGTTTGTGTAAAGGCTCGTCCTGTGGCAACCATAACAGCTGTCCAGTCATTCGCAAATGGACACTTAAGAATTCGGAATTAATTTTGAATTTTGAATTTTGAATTTTGAATTTTGAATTTTGAGCTGCTTCCTCAGCTCTCTTCCCTCTGCTCCCTGCTCCCTGCTCCCTGCTCCCTCTTACTAACTCTGCCAACAGATACTTTCCCCGTCGATGCCATTGGGCGATCGCTTTTCCCGAGATCCCGTTGAGAAAATCTGCCACAGAAAACGGGTAGGCGATGGTGCGATCGAGCAACACATCCCCACCCGTAATTTCTCGATTCAGGGTGACTTGATTTGCACCCCGTCGAACTGTTTCTACCTCTGGCAATTCAGGCACGATTTATCGTTTTTCGGTTCCCTGATTGCCACCACCTTCTACCAGTGGATCGCTACTACCGGATTCTTGTACGGCAGTACCTTTAGCTGTAGATTGTCCAGCTTGTCCTGTTTTACGGATATCTTCCTGAATTGGAGTTTGCTGACCACCAGAAGCCACAGGCGTAGTTTTCTTCGCTTTAGCTTTTGGTTTTTCTATTTCTAGAAGTTCAAAATCAGCAAAGTTGTTAGTATTTACGCCAGCATAGTTCACTTTATCAAAGCGAACGATGACTGGATACTTGATGCCGCTTTTGTCAACAGAAGCAACAAGACCAACATCTTGATACCAGTAGGATTCTCTTCTTAAGATCCGCACTTTAGAACCACGTTCAACCATGAGTATCTTCCCTGTTATAGATAATTGCTAATCGAGCGGGTTAATAGCATCAAGATACAATGTTTTGGTAATCTCACAATCAACTGTTAAGTTATCTGAAGGAGTGAGGAGTGTAGCCGCTGTCGCGTCTACGCTCCTCACTCCTATTCCCGCCAGCGAACTTGGACGAAGTGGGCAGTGCGTCCGGTTTCGTCGCGAACATCTGTAATATCAACTATTTCCAAATTGAAGGGGATAGCTGTCGTGACATGGCGCTGTGTTAGCATTCCCAGTTCGGGGGTTAAATTGGCGGCGGCTGTTGCTGCTACTCCTAACCCTAACATCTGCTCGATAGGCGATCGCGGTAGCAGCAGATGCATACCCATGACTAATCCCAAGCCTAGCAACAATCCTACCGACACATTCGTACCGCAACGGGGATGCAAGGCTAAATTCCACTCTCCATTGGTAAGACGCTGAAGGGCAGCCAGCACTGCCCGCTGCAGTTCGATTTTATTCACCTGACCGTAAATGTAAAAGCCTCGTTCAGTAGATAGACCGCCTAACGATTCGTTGTCTGTTTGCTGGGACGAAAAACGAGGATATGGCGATCGCCCTGACTGGCTTAAGAGCCAAACTGTAGCGTGTTCTAGTGCATGAACTTGCCTCAGCATCAACAGTTCTTTCAACCCAGGAACAAAGGGAAGATGCTTGACTAAATCCGCGTCTTGGGTAGGTTGAGGAATATTCTCCTCAAAATTGAACCAAGGGATTAACGATTCAAAAACGTTGTCTGGGGCAAAATTGTTCATACCAACACCGCTAGTAGCAGCCCGATCGGAGACTTTTCTCTTAATCTAGCGCTTACTGCTTTAAAGCAGTCGAGCCGCGAAATCTCGCGACTCGACTATTGTTAGAAAATTTAATTGCTAGAAAACTTCGCGATCGCCACTCACGGGTAAAGGGCAGCAGTTAACATCGTTAAGACAGACTTTTCCCCACTGTAAAGCCCATCGTACCAAAGATACGCGATTTTCTGTAGCTGTTTTGGTCAAAATATTACTAATGTGATTGTCAACAGTACGCTTGCTGATTTCCAACTTTTCTGCTATTTCCTGATTGGTCAAGCCAGCAGCTACCAAATCGATGATTTGTAGCTCTCTTTCTGACAGGGAAACAGGGTTTTGAGACTCGCCACCAGCCATGAAGTATTTTTTCCTTAGTAGATCTACTCACGCTCCTCTCTCAATTCTAGAGGATTCTTCTAGTGACGATCCTCTATCGTTTTAGAAGTTCGACTAGTATTTTTGCTCTATGAGCCGACATTGGAGCAACAAGAGAACTGTAATAAATTTAGTAAAGCTTAATTAAGTAATATTTGTTACTTAAAGAGGGAGCAGTCATTTGTCATTTGTCATTGGTCTCTCCCTCTGCTCCCTCAGCTCTCTTCCCCCTACTCCCTGCTCCCTGCTCCCTGCTCCCTTTCCACTGACAACTGTTTCTGTTGTAGGGTATTGATAAAGTCGTACATTCATTAAATGCTGGCTGGAATGAGTAATTCTCGCGTGCTGTGCTTGGGTGAAATTCTGTTCGATCTCATTGCCGATCAACTAGGGCGATCGCTCGAACAAGTTGAATCTTGGACACCCTATCCTGGTGGCGCACCTGCTAATGTCGCCTGTGCTTTGGTCAAACTCGGTACAACCTCTAGTTTCATTGGCTGTGTGGGTAAAGACGAACCAGGAAATACCTTAGTAGAGTTACTGCAAACTGTAGGAGTCGATACGACGGGGATTCAACGCCATCCCACAGCACCAACAAGGCAAATCTATGTTACCCGCACTGAGTCAGGCGATCGCATTTTTTCAGGGTTTGCCGACTACGACACGACAGAATTTGCCGATACGCATCTACAAGCATCTGCTTTGCCTGTATCCCTATTTGAGGACGCTGATTTTCTCGTACTGGGAACTTTAGAACTTGCTTATCCCGAGAGTGGTGCTAGCGTCCGCCGCGCTTTACAACTCGCAGACCAATACAACGCCAAAATTTTGTTAGATGTCAACTGGCGACCTGTATTTTGGCAAGATCCCGATAAAGCTGTAGCAACAATCTTAGAAATCGTACCGCAAGTCGATTTTCTCAAACTTTCCAAAGAAGAAGCACTCTTGCTGTTCCAAACAGCCGATCCAGGGGCGATCGCCTATCGCCTCAATACCGTCGAAGGAGTGCTGATCACGGATGGAGAAAATGGCTGCGCTTATTGTTTGTCAGAAAATGAGGGTAAAGTTCCTAGTTTTTCCGTTCCTGTCGTCGAAACCACTGGTGCGGGTGACAGCTTTGTAGCTGGCTTTGTCCATCAGTTATGTCAACGGGGTATTCACAGCCTCGCTGATGCTGCAATTGCCAAACAGGTTGTTGCCTATGCTAGTGCAGCAGGGGCGCTGACGACAACCAAACCAGGAGCGATCGCCGCCCAACCCACCGCCGCAGAAGTGGAAACCTTTTTAGCAGGGGTAAAGGATAAGGGGTAAAAAAGTGGTGCTAATTGGTAGTTGGTAGTTGGTTAGCTGGTCACTGGTCACTGGTCACTGGTCACTGATAACTGCTCCCTTCCTCAAGGATTTGGCGCTGACTGAGTGTTGCCTGGGGAAGAAGGGGTTGGGAAGGAAGGATTTTGCTGGCTGGTGGGAGCAGATGTTTGTGGAGCAACACTGCTAGAACCATTGCGAGGAGATGCATTCATGCCATTGCTAGTACCACTCAAGCCGCTAGGAGCGATCGCGCTTTGGCTGGGAATTGCTGAGGGATTACCAGGAAGGTTTGTCACGCTGGGATTAGCGCCTGTCGTTCCATTACCGCTATTTGGGCTGAAGGGGTTGAGATAGGTAAAGTTGTTGCCTTTAGCAGGTTCGAGATTAGATAACCGGGACGATGACGAAGAGGTAGACGAGCCACCAGCACCACGACTGTAGGCAGTTGATAAATTACTACTACTGCCAGGACTAGCACTATAGGGGCTGTTGCTGATGCTAGTAGGAGACTGGTAACGACCCACTGTCGATTGAGAGTAAGGGTTGTCTACATTATTGGATAAAGAATCGTTCAACGATGCAGGCGATCGCCGCTGATTTGCAACTCTTTCATCTAGCGGATCTGTGGTATCTAGAGTACTACTGCCATTGCCACTAGAGGAATTTGTACTAGTTCCACCAAAAGCAGAGTCGCTACCGGATGCAGTTTCAGTACTGCTATCTGAAGGGAGATCGATAGGATTTGCAGTGTCAAGGGGTGCGGCTTGACTCGGTTCGGCGTTGTTTTCCCTTGAAGGATTTTGTCCGCCGTTTGGATTACCAACAGCACCACCTGTACTCACAGCAGGTGGACGGGATGACTGTAGCGACAACAAAGGAATGCACAGCAAGACTCCACCACCTAAAACTGCCGCGATCGCCATCACAATTTTTTGCTGCGGACTCAAATAATTATAAGTTCTAACCAAATTTTGCAAATTCATTTAATTTTTCCTCTATTTCCATTTGGACTATGCCTTTAATTAGTAATTCGTCACTTGCAACTACCAATGACAAATGACGAATGACCAATGACGTATTACAAAAACTCTCTCGGATCGGTGACGTAACCTGTCAAGGCGGAAGCGGCGGCGGTGTAGGGGGAAGCGAGATAAATTTGCGCTGACTTATCACCCATGCGACCGGGGAAGTTACGGTTAGTCGTAGAAACGCAAACTTCTGGCTTGTTCATCCGCCCGAAAGTATCTTTTGGTCCTCCTAAACAAGCAGCGCAGGAGGGTGCAGTGGGTTCGATACATCCAGCTTGCAGGAAGATTTCTGAGAGAGTCTGCCCTTCGTATTTGATCGTAAACAAGTCATTGTAAACTTTTTGCGTCGCAGGTACGAGGTAGGTAGGTACTTTGACTTGCTGTCCTTTAAAAATATGGGCGGCGTGGATAAAGTCTTCAGTTTTACCCCCCGTGCAGGAACCAATGTACACGCGATCGATTTTGACATCACTGCATTCTCGTGCCAAGGCGCGATTGTCTGGAGAGTGGGGTTGAGCGACAACTGGCTCTAACTGCGAGACATCGTAACGGCGATCGCTGTAGAATTTGGCATCGGAGTCGGTGTAGACTGGCTCAAAGGGTTTATCGCTACGGGCGCGGACGTACTCGAAGGTAGTATCATCAGCCGCGATCGTGCCATTTTTGCCCCCAGCTTCGATCGCCATATTACACAGGGTCATGCGGTCTTCCATTGTCATACGGTTGACGGTTTCCCCGGCAAATTCCATCGTCCGATAGTTGGCTCCAGCAACGCTAATATCGCCGATAATTTGCAAAATTAGGTCTTTCGCCAATAAGTAATTGGGCATTTCACCATCGAGGACGAATCGCATTGTGGCAGGAACTTTAATTAGTAACTTGCCCGTACCCATAATAAATGCTGCATCGGTATTACCAATTCCAGTGGCAAATTGACCGAAAGCGCCAGCATTACAAGTGTGGGAGTCAGTCCCAAATAAAACTTCCCCAGGGCGGGTATGCCCTTCTTGGGCGAGGGCAATGTGACAGACCCCTTTATAATCTGGGTTAGCTTTAAAATTGCCGCGATCGGTGATGTCGTAGAAGTATTTAATCCCCTGTTCTTGAGCGAAATCGCGTAGAATATCTACGTTGCGATTGGCGCGTTCGTCGGCGGTGAAGATGTAGTGGTCTGGGATGAGGACGATCTTTTCAGGGTTCCATACTTTTGTATCTGCACCAAACTCGCGCTTGAAGACACCGATAGTTCCAGGTCCGCAAACATCGTGTGTCATCAACAAGTCAACATCCACCCAGATATTTTCCCCTGGTTCGACCGCATTTCGACCGGAGGCTTTAGCTAAGATTTTTTCTGTCAGGGTCATCCCCATAGCGATCGCATTCCTCTCTTCCGACACATGTCTACAGGATCTATGCTACTTCGCGATCGGCGGTTGCGTTTTAAAGATACAGCAAAAAGATACAGCCAAAGGTCTTGTTTGGTTGCAAATGCAGTTGAATTTCTGGCTGTTGCTGATGGATAAAAGCTAGGCGGGTGTTGTGGTTTTACGGATGCAAAAATTCCACATGCTCCCCAGGGTGCGCTTGTAAATCTGCGATCGTTCCCTGAGCATACATTCTCCCCTGGCGTAGGAAGATAACCCATTCAGCTAAATTAATCACGCGAGGACGATGGCCGATCAAAATTGTGGTTTTGCCGCGACGATGGTGAAGCAACTGATTTAACACCTGCGATTCACTTGCCGGATCTAACCCTGCCGTGGATTCGTCAAGAATTAAAATGGGCGGATTGTTAACAATAGCACGGGCGATCGCCAATCTTTGTCTTTGTCCGCCCGAGAGACTCGCGCCAAATTCACCTAAAACTGTTTGATACTTATCAGGTAACTTCGCAATAAACTCGTCTGCTTCAGCAATTTCGCACGCTCTGACAATTTGATCGAAGCGAACGTGGGGCATTCCTAACCGAAAGTTTTCAATAATCGAACGACTCCAAAAATGCGGTTCTTGAGGTACTAAAATTGCTTGTTGTCGCAGGCAATCTAATGAAATATCTTGAATGTTATATCTTCCAATCCGAATGTTACCTGACTGTGGTGTATATAAACCTGCAATCAGTTTAGCTAACGTACTTTTACCGCAACCTGACTTACCGATCAGCGCTACAACTTGACCCCCAGGAATTGTCAACGAAAAATCTTGCACGACATCTGTTCTCCCGGGATAATGAAACTCAATTTTAGAACAGACAATATCAGATGTATCTGAAATATCTACCCAAGGTTTTTGCTTTTCATCTTTGATTTCTGGTGGATGGGTAATCACTTCTTGCAAGCGAGAATTAGCTGTCTCAATACGAGCGAATTCATCCACAAAATCGAGGGAGGAAATGATAAATGTCGCGACATTGCGATTTAAGGTAGTAAAAGCTAGTAGCTGACCGAGACTGAGTTCTTTTCCTATAACCAAAGTACTGCCAAACCAAAGTAGAGCTACTCCACCCACATCTGCAACTAGCCCAGAAAAAGTATTATTGATAATACCGATTTGCATTGTCCCAAATGCTAGATTCGCTAGTTGACCGAAACGACTTTGAAATTCTTCCCAAAACTGGGGAGCCGCAGCAGTTGTTTTGAGCGTTAGCGCTCCCTTGAATGTCTCTACTAAAATTCCTTGATTTTCTGCTTCCGTAACTAATAATTTACGAGTTTTTTGCTGCAAGATTGGCAGGAATAAAATTGTAGATAAAGTCATCGCTCCTGCTAAGAACATAGCAAATAAAGTCAGCTTTTTACTATAAGCCAGCATAAAAATAAAAGAAACTATGGCGACAAATAACTCTCCTGGCAAACTGACAATAGCTCGCGAGAGCAATAAATTTATTTCTTGAATATCTCGCAGTCTACTAACAATTTCTCCACTGCGCCGTGACTCATAGTAAAGTAGGGGCAATCGTAAAATTTGCCGTCCAAATTCTAGAATTAAACCTAGTTCTATTCTCTGAGCAAAATGAGCGATCAAATTGCTTTGCACCAGTGCCAAACCACGTCTGACAAAACTCAGTGTGATAACTGCCAGTACTACAGATGTCAGTAGTTGAAGATCGCCCCGAATCAGCACGTCATCTGTCAGAATTTGGAGTAGAAACGGAGTCGCTAAAGACAATAAACCAACGGCGAGGGCGCAGCCAAAAGCTTCGGCAAGAATGGCGCGATGTACCCAAAGTCGCTGTATCCACTGTTCAAATCGATTGTCTTGTTCTCCAAGTTGAGCGTAAAAGCGGACGGGATCGGGTTCTAGTAGCAGCAAAATCCAGTCTGTCCAGCCTTCTAGTAACTCCATGCGTGACAGATAACGCATTCCAATCGCCGGATCGGCGAGCGTGTATTTTTTCCCCTGCTTGCCATACAAAACTACCCAGTGATTGCTTTTCCAGTGAATAATGGCTGGTAAGGGGAGTTGTTGTAGCTTCCACAAAATTTCTGGAGATGCCCTGACAGAACGAGCATTAAAGCCTAAAGCTTCTGCACCTCTACGCAAACCTAGCAGCGTTGTCCCTTGCGGTCCCGTACCTACTGCTTCTCTAATACTATTAATTTTCAGCAGTCGTCCGTAGAATTTAGCAATAGCGGCAAGACAAGCAGCGCCGCAATCTTCTTCACAGTGTTGGAGAACAAGCTTTTGTTTCACGTTTTTTGGTTCTACAATTAAGCTGACTATTTCTCAGACAAACAGATGGAAGCGTTTCTGTTGAAATGTCTAGAAGAATCAAAAATTTGTCTGAATTTGCTCAAGACTTTGTTTGCTCAAGACTCAGATAGTGTAATCAACTGCACAAAGCCGCGATCGCAAATTAATAAACCTTAATGTCTTGAACATGAATGCAATACTACTTAATTATTTGCCTCAATTGCAGGCAACCCTCTCCAATTGTCCGAGAAATCTGAACGCTCGCAACGAGCGATTTACAACTGAAATAAAATTGCTATACAGTAGCGATACTTAAGCATCCAGACTTACAAAAAATATGTTGCAATTTAAACCAAAATTCTTTATGATTTTGCTGCCAATAGCATTTCTGACATCAACTCACCGAACAAAAATTCTTTTTGTCAGAAAAATTAAAGCTAAAAATCAAAGCTAAAAATCAAGAATTATGAACTTTCAAGTTGGCAATATTTGGAGTCAAGAAAATAGCTGACACCCACTCCTATCCTCCTTCTTCTGCCCGATGGAAAACTATTTAAGTACTAGCTAATGCAGTCGGAACCAAATAAAAACAGTGTCTTGCGTTTAGTCCGCCAGGACACACCCAAGAACCCGCCAACTGAAGCAAATCCTGCTTTCTTACGTCCAGTTCAGAGTAATGAGTTTCTCCCTCCCGTGAGCCTGTGGACGACTTTAGGTGGGTTGTTGCTGCTCGGTACAGTGGGTATAGGGCTGGCTCTGGCTGCTACGACTCATTACAAAGCAATGGTAAAGTCTGCTGCTACTATCCGTCCGGCAGGAGAGACGAGAATAGTCCAAGCCGCGATCGCTGGCTCCATACAACAGATTTTGGTTAAAGAAAACCAATCAGTCAAAAAAGGACAGGCGATCGCAATTATCGATAACGCTCAACTCTTGACAAAACAGCAACAGGTGACGGGCAGTATCAAAAATAACGAACTGCAACTGGCTCAAATTGATGCTCAATTACTATCCCTTAAAAGACAGCGTGAGTTTGAGTCAGGCTTAATCGGGCGCAATATTGCTGCGGCTACTGCCCAACTGCAACGCTATCAACGGGAATATCAGGATCGACAAATCACATCCCAAGCTCAAGTGCAAGAAGCAACAGCAGTACTGGAGTTATCGAAAGTCGAGATGGAACAGTTCAAGCAACTGGCAAATACAGGAGCAGTGACGCAGTTACAAATTAAAGCAAAAGAACAAGCATTTGCTGCGGCTGAAGCTAAACTCAAAGGAGCCAAAGCTGCGCTAAATCCTACAAGTGCAGCGATCGCAATGGCAATAGAACAAGTTGCCCAAGAGCGAGCCAAGGGCGAGATCTCCCTAGCTAATTTAAACAAAGACCGAGAGGTGTTGCGGCAACGTCGTCTAGCTCTAGAAAATGAGATCGATCGCGCCGCTAGAGAATTACAGCAAGTCCATCACGAGCTGAAAAAAGCCGTTCTCTTAACCCCTGACGCTGGTAAAGTCTTGAAACTGGAGTTACGTAACCCTGGACAAGTCGTAAATGTAGGGCAATCGATCGCGCAGATCGCTCCCAGTCAAGCGGCGCTCACCATTAAAGCGCGGGTAGCTGCTCAAGATATCAGTAGTATTCAAATCTGCCAGCGATCGGCAGTTGCAGACTGTAAAACCGGAAGAGTGCAGTTGCGGATTTCTGCCTATCCTTATCCCGATTACGGTATTCTACGAGGTGCGGTAAGGGCGATTTCTGCCGATGCGATCGTCCCCCAAACTCAGTCCCCCAATGCTGCCTTACCTTACTACGAAGTCACGATTCAGCCAGAAAAACCTTATCTAGTCAAAGGCGATCGCTCCTATCCGCTCAAACCTGGAATGGAAGTTAACGCAGATATCGTTACCCAAGAAGAAACCGTGCTGAAATTTTTGCTCAGAAAAGCAAGGTTACTGACAAGTTTGTAGTTGTTGATGGTTGGTAATGGAAAGTCGGGAGTCGGGAGTGGGAGAGTGGGAGTCGGGAGTGGGAGAGTGGGAGTCGGGAGTCGGGGAAGAGAGCTGAGGGGTAGAGGAGAAATTACTAGTCACTAGTCACTGCTCCCTGCTCCCTGTTCCCTACTCCCTACCAGGAAGACTATTCTTAGCAATGTCGCGAACTTTGGCTTTCAGATTGGGTGGAGCAGCTTTTTCTGCTTGTGAAAAGAGGCGATTGGCAGTTTGTCGATCGCCTTGTTCGAGGCGGATCAGGGCTTTATTTACCAAAGCTGCAACATTGTCTTTTTCTTGTAAGAGGACGCGATCGTAAGTGGATTCGGCTTTTGGCAGTTGTTCGGTGAGTTTGTAAAGCTGAGCTAAATTCAATTGGAGTTCTAGTCTTTCTGGCTCTTGCCTGACGAGTTTTTCCATTAACGGAATGGCTAAATTTGGCTGTCCTTGTTGGATACGTAGGTTGGCTAGCTCGACTAAAGCATCAAAGTTGTCGGGATCGTTCTTGAGGAGTTGCTCGTAGGCTTGAATTTTGCTGTCTGTGTCTGAAGCAGCTTTGGGTGCGATCGCTAGTGGTTTTCCGCCCCACAATGAGGTGACAGCAATTCCTACAACTCCTAAGATACCTATACCTGATAGGATTAGGGGCAGGCTTTTGCTACCGAGCATCTGTTTGAAAATAAACGTTTGCTGAACGGGAGAAAGTAGCTGTTGCTTTAAACCACTGCCCAAATCTTGTTTGGGTTGCGTTTGGTGCAGTCTTTTCAACTCTGATACAAGCCATAGAATCGGTGTAGCTGCACCAGTTGGTTTAAGTTGGGGTACGCCGGCAAACGTGACTAGCGGGATGGCAGAGTAAAATTTTTGATAGTTCGCTTTGGCTACATCTAGACGAGATAGGAGGGGTTGAATTTTTTCCTCAATTTGTAGCAAGCTTAACGGTTCTGGGGCAAGTAAATCGCATTTGGTAAAAACTAGGGCGATCGCGTATTTGATATTATGTTGGTTGACTAAAGAGGCGATCGCTGCCACTTGATCGATCGTTTGTGTTAGTTGTGGTAAGTAAGCAGCATTGTTGACTAACGCTTCTGCATTAACAAACGCACAGCAACCATGAGAACTCAACACGAGTTTTTGATATTTGGGGTTATTAAAGTCGCACGATTCTCCTGGTAAATCCCACCAACTAAAATCGCAAAGAGTTTTGGTTTTCCACCAACCATGTCGCTTTAAACTAAAGTTGAAATTGGCAATTTTCATTGTGGGTGGCGGATATTGACCTGTTTGTGTAATATAGTTAAGAACTTTCTCAATCTTTTCTTGCTCCTGACCGTTGTGGCTATCAAACCATAATTTCTGTGGACGTTCTACTGTAAAGCCCGAATGAAGTTCGATGTAGCTACCAGCCAAAAACACTGTTTTGCCTACTCCTCTTTGACCGATACTCAATAAGTTTAATGTCTTGGTGGCACTGCTAGATTGCTGATTCATGTGCTTTAAGATCGTATGTTTTAGAGTAGTAGCGGTCATGAGGAACTCGGAAGTCATAAGTTAGAAGTTAAAAGTGTATCCTATAACTGAAATTGAACGTGCAGAAGTTAGATACATATATCTTTTTACTATTCACAAATAAATTTAAAAATTAAACATATAATCTTGCTGCTTTAATATTTTAATTTTGGATGATTTTGATTATCGATCGCAAGTCAAAAAAATGCAGGCAAAAAATTAGTTCTCGTTGGTTATTATTTATCAATTACCATGAAAGATTGTAAAGATGAAGTCATAGATTTCAATCAAGTTAGAGTTAACTGCAAATTATCGATACATTCATATTTTTAGATCTGCCAAACCCAAATAGCGCACTCCAACCGGAGTTACCTCAAAGCGGCAAGGCAAAACCTCCAAACCTAATTGCATAGCTTCACGCAACAGTTGACCGTAGACTGGATCGGCAGCATCACCGGGAGCAAACTGCGTACAGTCTCCACGGTTAATAGCATAAAACATGACTGCCCTTGCGTGAGGCAAAAGCGCGCTCAACTCTCGTAAATGCTTTTGTCCCCGGATGGTTTCCGTGTCAGGGAACATAGCTAATCTCTGCTGCGCCCATGTCGTGCTTTTAACTTCAATATAGATCGGGCGATCGCCAGTCAATAAAAAGTCTACGCGACTTTTACGATCTGCACCATAGGGGACTTCACAGCGAATTTGGCTATAGCTACCGAGTTCGGGAAACAGTTTTTGTGCCAGCGCCAGCTTGACAATACGATTGGGTAAAGCAGTATTCACAATTACCCAGGTAGGCTCGTTGTCGTTGACTTCAATCGCCTCCCAAGTATAAGGTAATTTGCGCGTGGTAACCGAGCTATACGACACTAGTACCCGACTTCCAGGCGTACAAATCCCCGTCATGGGACCAGTATTTGCACAGTGTGCCGTTACCACTTCCCCCGTTTCCAGCTCAATATCAGCCAGAAAGCGCTTATAGCGTTTGAGCAAAATTCCAGCATGAAGAGGTGGATAGGTGTAAAGCATAAAAGAAAGGGAGTAGGGAGTAGGGAGTAGGGGAGAAGAGCAGCTCAGGAGCAGAGGAGGCTGGGGGAGCTTGAGGGAGAGAAGAGAGCTAGGGGAGCAGAGGAGGCTGAGGGAGCTGAGGGAGCAACTACCAACTACCAACTACCAACTACCAATTACCAATTACCACTACTCACTATGTATCAAAACCAACTCAAACACAAATTACACCAGGGCGAGGTTGTCTTGGGATTATTTACCAACTGCGCCTATCCTGGGTTTGTTGAAATTTGCGGACATGCAGGCTTGGATTTTGCTGTTATCGATTTAGAACACGGTTCTCTTAATACTCTGGTGGCGGAAGATTTATGTCGGGCTGCTGACTGCGTGGGGTTAGCACCAATTATCCGTGTCAGTCAGAACAATCCAGCCCAGATCCAAAGAGCGCTTGATGTTGGTAGTGCTGGGGTACAAGTGCCGCAAATCGAGACGAAAGCCGATGCGGAAGCAGTAGTAAGGGGAGCAAAGTTCAGTCCATTGGGGGCGCGAGGATTGTCGCTCTATACCCGTGCTGGAGTTTACACAGCCGCCGGAACGCAAAGGATCGAGCAGTTAAATGAAACATCTTTAGTTGTCGTTCAGGTCGAAGGCAAACAGGGTATTGATAACTTAGCAGAAATTGCCAGCGTCCCCCACATTGATGTTATTTTTCTCGGTCCCTACGATTTATCGCAATCTTTGGGAATTGCCGGACAAGTACGAGATCCCCGTGTTGTTGAGTTGATGCGGACTGGAGTAGAAACTATCCGTCAGGCTGGCAAAGCGGCGGGAACGTTTGCCGACACTCCAGAAATTGCCCAGCAATGGATTGCAACTGGCGTGCAGTTTGTGGCTGTGGGTGTGGATGTAGGGGTGTTTCTGCGTGCTTGTCAGGCGTTGGTTAAAGCCGTGCGATCGCAGTGAGTCATTTAAAGCGAACTAAAAAACGATCGCCCCCGACAAGAGCGATCGCTATTTAACTGTTGACTGATAACTGTTAACTACACCAAAACAGATTGCATCAAAGGCCGATCTTGAGGTAATTTACCCGATCGCAACCACTCTTCCATATCGGCTGGAGCTTGAGCGCGGTTGAGTCGTTCCCGCAGTTCTGCACCTTCAAGAATTTCTTTCTGTAATAACAGCTGGGCTGTTTCTTCCAATAACTCCTTATTATTGGACAAGGTAGCCAGCGCGATGTGATGCGCTCCATCGACAATTTCTTTCACCTCGCGATCGATCTCCTCGGCGACTTTCGGACTAACGGAACGGCGCGGATTGCCATAACCACCGAGAAAGTCTTGTTGAGTCTTTTCAAATGCTACGGGTCCCAAGTTATCGCTCATACCGTACAGGGTAACAGCACGCTCTGCCAAATCAGTAGCTTTTTGAATGTCATCACTCGCACCAGTCGAGACTTTACCAAAGATTAACTCTTCTGCCGATCGCCCGCCTAACAGTGTAGCAATCCGACCGCGAATTTCATCCTCAATCATCAAAAAGCGGTCTTCTTCCGGCAACTGGAGAGTGTAACCCAAAGCACCAACACCGCGAGGCACGACAGAGATTTTCTCGACTCTACCCGCACCTGGCATCAGAGCAGCGATAATCGCGTGACCGACTTCGTGATAAGCAACCGTCTTTTTCTCGGTTTCATTGAGTACCCGCGATCGCTTTTCTAAACCACCAATGACTCGTTCGATTGCTTCGTTAAAATCTGCTTGAGTAACAGCATCGCGATTTTGTCGCGCCGCTAATAGCGCCGCCTCGTTGACTAAGTTAGCTAAGTCAGCACCAGCAAAACCGGGAGTCCGCGTAGCGATCGTATCTAGATCGACATCCTCGGCTAATTTGACGCTTCTCGCGTGGACTTTAAGAATCGATTCTCGACCGATTTTATCGGGACGGTCTACCACTACCTGACGGTCAAAACGACCAGGACGACGTAATGCAGGGTCTAAGACTTCAGGACGGTTCGTTGCAGCAATGATAATGACACCCGTATTAGCATCAAAACCATCCATTTCAGTAAGTAACTGGTTCAGGGTTTGTTCCCGTTCGTCATTACCACCAGGGAAACCATTCGCACCACCGCGAGACTTACCCAAAGCATCTAACTCGTCAATAAAGACGATACAGGGAGATTGTTGCTTCGCCTGGACGAACATGTCGCGTACTCGCGCCGCACCGACACCGACGAATAGCTCGATAAATTCCGAACCGGAGATACTGAAGAAGGGGACACCAGCTTCACCCGCGATCGCTTTTGCTAGCAGAGTTTTACCTGTTCCAGGAGGACCCACCAACAGCACGCCTTTGGGAATTTTCGCACCTAAACGGGTATATTTACTAGCATTTTTGAGGAAATCGACAATTTCTTGTAGTTCTGCCTTCGCTTCATCAACCCCGGCTACATCGGTAAATTTCACGCCAGTACTACCTTCAGAGTAGATCCGTGCTTTACTTTTACCTACAGTTAAAGCTGCGGGACCACCACCTTGACGGTTGAGTAGAAAACCCCAAATCCCAAAGAAAATTAATGGAGGTACGACCCAACTAAGAAGAGTGCCGATCCAGCCACTATTACTTGGTGCTGGAGCAGTAAACTTAACATTGTGATCGCGCAGGATCTTGGGTAAGTCTAAGTCAATTGCGACTGGCGTAGTCGTGAGTACTTGGTTTGCCGGAAGGCTACTTTCCGGTTGGTTAGGATCTGCCTTGAGAGTAAACTCAATGCGATCGCCCCCTACAATAGCTCTATCTACCCGATTTGCTTCTACTTGTGCAATGAAGTCACTATAAGCAACCTGTGGCTGTCTAGCTCCAAAACTGGGAACAATAAAGTTGAGCAGTAATAGTACAGTCAACAAAATGAGTAAACTGCCACCAAACTGCCGGACTCTAGGCGGTTTGAACTGGCGATTATTATTGGTTTCAACAGGCATTTTGATTAATTTTTATGCATCGTTTTATACGTATTGTAAAGATTTTCAACACTTTAACTGGTTCGGTGACTACTCCATATATCTGTCGCAACAGCCGAACTTTCTTGAGGGAGTAGGGAGTAGGGGAAGATTAAGAAAATACTTCTTGCCTGTTGCAACAAATGACAAATGACCAATGACCAATAACCAATGACAAATACTATGAATGCTTTTGAGGGATGGAAACAACAGTTATGGTTTATTGCAGAGCTGATGATTGTCTCTGCCGCTCTGTCATATCTGATTAAATATGGTGGTGCTTACTTGCCTTTGAGTGGTACATCAAGCCAAGCACTATTTATAGTATTATTACCTACCGTCGTTATGGCGATCGCCTTATATCTACGATATCTATTTCACAAGAGTAAGCGATAAAGGGTAAGGGTAAAAGCAACTACCAACTACCCATTACCCATTACCCATTACCCATTACCCAATTACAAATGAATCTAGGTCAGTGGCTCGGTTTATTAGCCATCGTTACTTCTATTTATATTCTGTGGCAAATTCGCCAACTTCTCTTATTATTATTTGCCGCAGTTATTCTATCAACTGCCTTGAATCGGTTAGCAAGAAGATTTCAGCGATCGGGAATGCGGCGATCGCTTGCTGTTGTCTTGTCAGTTGGTATATTTCTAGCTGGAGTTATTGGTTTTTTCTGGTTAATTGTTCCACCATTTATCGAGCAGTTCCAAGAGCTTACAGTCAGGGTTCCTAGAGGTTTAGATCGATTCAATATTTGGATAGAACAATTAGGAACTCGCGTTCCCCAGCAAGTAGCTCCATACTTACCAAATGTAGATAGTCTTAGCAAACAAGCACAGCCATTTTTTGAGCGCATCTTGGGCGGTTCTTTTGCTTTCGTAACTAGCTCTTTAGAATTTATTATCAAGTTTTTACTTGTATTAGTATTAACGGGGATGATGTTAGCTAATCCCCATGCTTACCGTCAGGGCTTTGTTAGATTATTTCCTTCATTTTATCGCCGTAGGATAGATGGAATTTTACACGAATGCGAGGAGTCGTTAGGCAAATGGCTGACTGGTGCTTTAATTAGCACGAGCGTAGTTGCACTGATGAGCATGGTGGGACTATCGGTGTTGCGAATACCAGCAGCTTTGGCATTGGGAGTTTTAGCAGGATTTCTCAATTTAATTCCCAATGTCGGTCCCACTATCAGTGTCATTCCACCTATGGCGATCGCGCTGTTAGATACGCCGATCAAATCCGTACTCGTATTCGTCCTCTATTTTGTGATTCAACAAATTGAGAGTAATTTTTTGACACCATATATCATGGCGCAGCAGGTATCGTTACTACCAGCCGTGACTTTACTAGCTCAAGTATTTTTTGCCACGTTCTTCGGCTTTTTAGGTTTATTACTGGCGCTACCTCTAACTGTAGTAGGCAAAATTTGGTTTCGCGAAGTCTTGTTAGAAGATGTACTAGACCGCTGGCAGTCGGGTGGAAAGCAAGATACTACTGGACTCGATTCATTGTGCGGGTTGCACGATCCCAGCATGACAAAGGAAAATCTTTCAAATTCAGATGATGTGACTAGTTAAGAGCGATCGATTGTAGATGAATTTTCCCCAGGAGCAGATAGTAGAGCAGCAGAAGAGCAGGGGAGCAAGGGAGCAGGAGAGCAATCCAAAATCCAACAACTAAACTCCAAAATGAATTCACGCACCACCTTGAGCGCACCACATATCACTTCTCATCACTCAATTCCAACTTTTGGCTGACGAATCTATTCCTTTCCGTAGGTACGAATTTTTTTCTCTAGAAATATAACTAAAATGTGAAGAGGTTTAAATTATTTTTAATCATTGGACTAAGTTAAGTGAAAATCATTTAAGTTGCGCTACAATTCTATTCCACCCCCGATTTGTAACTGTGCAACAATAATGTAAATCCTAGACTAAGAGCTTGCTACCCAAGTAAGAATACTCATGACAGTCTGGGAAAAGTGACAGATAAAAGACTGGCTACTACTTACTCATTACTTAGTCTTTGATGCTTAATAATCAGTTGGAACAAAAAGGTGAAGTCCAAATGTCACCAGCAAAATACATGCAGTTTCTGCAATTTCTCCAAGAAGACTTATCAATTTCGGCAGCATCGATTGATATGGCTACCCGCCATCGAGAACAAGATCCTGGTCCTTTGCCAATGATCTTATGGCAATATGGCTTAGTTACTCTCGAACAACTAGATCGAATTTATGACTGGTTGGAAAGAGCGTAGTAGAACCATAAACAATTCAGCTTAATTCAAGCGCGTCATCACAGAAACGTTGCAGAAATATTCAATAGCAATGCACAAACTGAAATTTCTTTTTTGGCGAAGTTGTAGAGACTTTACCCATAAATTTAAACTTAAACAGCGAGAGCGGGATGAGAATTCATTCCGCTCTTTTGATTATTAGCCAGTAGTGGGGTAGTGAGTAGTGCGCGTGAAGAGACAAGCAGTAAGTTCTTCCCTACTCCCTACTCGCGCGCTCCCTACTCCCTGTTTTAAGAAGCAAACACGCGAGCTGCTGCTGCTATGCCAGCTCCAGGGGTGAAACCTTCATACCCCAATTCGCGTAAAGCGACTTCTAAAGCACCGATCGCACTGAGAATATCGCGATCGCTCACAAAACCTAAATGTCCGATGCGGAAGATTTTCCCCTTCAAGTGGTCTTGTCCGCCTGCTAGAGCAATATCAAATTTCTTCTTCAAAATCGAGCGAATTTGTTCGGCATCGACTCGATCTGGTGCTACAGATGTAATTGCCGGACTCGCACAATCATCCGCTGCAAATAAAGGTAAATTTAAAGCTTTTACGGCTTCGCGAGTCGCTTGAGTCAGGCGTTGATGACGAGCAAAAATTGATTCTAAACCCTCTTCTCTCATCATCTTTAACGTCGCGTGCAGCGCCACAATTAAATTCACTGGCGGCGTGAAGGGAGTCGTATTTTTCGCTGTCGATTTACGATATTTACCCAAGTCTAAATAGTACTTTGGTAGCTTAGCCGTTTTGTAAGCTTCCCAAGCTTTGGGACTAACAGCAACGAATCCTAAGCCTGGAGGAATCATATAGCCTTTTTGCGAACCCGACGCAATGACATCAATACCCAAAGTATCCATCGGGACGTTATACGCACCCAAGCTGGTGACAGCATCGAGAATCATTAAGGCTTCGCCGTGTTCCTTAACGTGAGTGACGATCGCTTCTAAGTCGTTAAGTACGCCTGTAGAAGTTTCGCTGTGGGTGAGAATGACGGCTTTAATTTGCTTGTCTTTGTCTGCTGCTAATTTCTCTGCAAATACTGCGGGGTCGAGGGGTTGTCCCCATTCGGCAGTAATTTTCTCGACTTGAAGACCGTAAGCTTCAGCAACTTCTCCCCAGCGATCGCCAAATTTACCATTGCATCCTACCAAAACGCGATCGCCTGGGCTGAGAAAGTTAATGATTCCTGCTTCTACTGCCCCAGTGCCGCTGGCTGTTAGCATCAAAACGTCACTCTCGGTTTGGTGCAGCCATTTGAGATTTGCTGTCACTTCTGCCAAGATGTTACTAAACTCGCTGGTGCGGTGTCCGATGGGATGTTTAGCGAGGGCGAGTAACGCTGCTTCCGGTACTGGCGTGGGACCAGGAATCATCAGCATTAACTTGTCGTTCATCATAAGTTTGTCCTACTATCTATCGAGGTGAATCCATTGGCTACACGTCAATCCAAGCGCGATCTCTATTTCGTGACTTGTGGTTTGCGATCTGTAGTTTATAACTCGTAAATCGATCTTATAGACGAATCTGGCGATCGCAATTGAGGAATCTTGGTTTTTTGTATGAATAAATTTAACGATTCATAAGCTGAATTACAAATTCTTACGGCGTTTGGTTGAGTTTTCCTATCATGGCAGCCTTTTATTTTATCACCCGATCGCCAAAAACCCGCTAAAAAGCGATCGATAAGCCAAGAGGCAGAGGACAGGAAGTAGAACGTTTGACATATACTATATTGTCGCAGGTATCAAATATATCTAGTATGTCTGTATATTTGGTAGACCCAGGACGAAACTTTTGAGAGCGTGACATTTGTAGTAGGGGCGCACATCTGTGCGCCCCTACAGATCGCGTGTTTTACCCAATTGAAAACCGCTATTGACGAGCAAATAATTTGCCATGAAAGATCGAGCTTGGGACAAGTTAATACAAGGATTACCAATTGTCTTGGCAGGTCCCATTCTACGACACGTAACTGCCGAATCTGTCACAGTTTGGGTAGCACTCAAACAACCTGCTGAGGTAGAGCTGACGATTTACGAAACGGCAGATCGGGGTACGGTGCTAGGAACGAGTGTATTGCAAGGGAGATACCCGACCGTAGCGTTGGGAAAGTCTCTGCATGTGGTGGCGGTGACTGCTAAGTCTGAAGGAAACTATCTGAATAGCGATCGCCTCTATGCCTACGACCTTCGGTTTTCGTTCGACGACCCACAGCAAAGCCCAAAAACCCTACAACAGGCTTTACAATCGCTCGACTTTCCTACAGTTAGCATTAGCTACTTCGCCCATCAAAAACCTACCTTTGTTCTGCCACCGCGTCGTTTAGAAGATTTACGCATCGTTCAAGGTTCCTGTCGCAAACCGCACGGGGGTGGATATGATGCCCTACCAATTCTCGACAGCTTAATTGAGGATAGAGCCGCTCAACCTCAATACCGTCCCCATCAACTGTTTCTCACGGGCGATCAAATCTATGGCGATGACGTTGCCGAACCTTTTTTGTGGGTTGCTAGTCCTCTGGGCGATGCTCTGCTGGGTTGGGAAGAAAAGCTGCCTGTAGGTTGGCGAGAACCAGATGATGTAGAGTATTATACGCCGCAACAGCTACCTTTTGGACGACGAGCTGAAGTTGCTACCACTCAAGCGGGTTTTACAGCTGGACTCCACAATAAACGTGGTAAGGTCAACAGTCATTTACTGAGTTTAGGCGAGTACTATGCTTGCTATTTGCTAGCTTGGTCGCCGACATGCTGGCTGATGCAGATTCCCCCAGGAAGACAAATTAGCGATCGCCGCCAAATTAGCCGTCGTTGGGATCGAGAAGCACGGGCATTGCGGCAATTTATCCATACATTGTGGAAAGTACGACGCGCTCTTGCCAATGTTGCCACGTACGCGATTTTTGACGATCATGATGTCAGCGACGACTGGAACCTCAATCGCGCTTGGTGCTTGCGCGTTTTGGGACGACCTTTAGGACGACGGACAGTACAAAATGCACTACTAGCCTATGCAATGTTTCAAGCGTGGGGCAATACGCCCGAACAATTCACCGCAGGGCAATCGGGTGCAGAACTCCTGACTGCTGCTGCCGACTGGTCGTCATCGGGCGGGACTGACACTGTTGCCTACGATCGCATTGCTCGTTATGTCGGAATGCCCCTCATCGACGCGCAAACGAATTTACCAACTTTCATAGAGGATGGTGCGGTATTAATCCTCAAACGACATCCAGAAGCGATCGCTTGGCACTATACGGTACGGAGTCATTGTCATGAAACGATCGTCTTAGATACACGGACGTGGCGAGGCTATCCCATCGAAGAAAAATCGAGCGCGCCACCCATGCTACTGTGTCCGACTGCCTTCGAGCAACAACTGCGCCTACCTCTGCGACAATCAGCATCTGAAACCCAAATTCAAGTCACTGTCGCGATCGCACCGACGAATGTATTTCATCTCCAGGCGATCGATTGGATTCACCATTGGCAATTGCGCCGCAACAATGTCTTCGCCACAGATGTTGGCGATGCCTGGAATATTAATCTAGAAGCCCTCGCACAACTTTTAGTTACCCTATTCGAGCAACGCCGACAAGTTGTCGTTTTATCTGGAGACATTCACTACAGCTCGATGGTTCGCCTCACTCGTGAATCTAATTTAGGCGAATCTAACTCTGTTTTGGCACAGCTAACTTGCAGTGCGTTGAAGAATGAAGAAACTCTGACGCGGATCGTTCACACCCGCTTAAAAGATTGGTTGCTTCCAGAACGAATGCGCCATTGGAACGGTTGGAGCAACCCACCAAAGATGGTCGAACATTCAGCGCCACAATCCCGCCGCGATCCCGACTCCCGCCCATCACATCCTCCTGACTGGAACTGTACGCTGGAATGGATCTCACGACAAAACGCTCGCACTCCTAGCTTTGGCAACGACGTAACATGGCTAATTTCACCGAGAAAACAAGTTAGCAGCAAGCGTCAGTGGCTTCAGTTTCTCTATTTTTGGCGATCTCGCTTAGTTCAAGAAGGACGAGAAGCGATCGGCAGAAACAATTTAGCTCTAGTACAATTCCGACTCGCAGAAACGAGCCATTCTTACACAGCCATCCAAGACATATATTGGTTTTCTACCTGGCATCCAACCCGAATCGTCTACAGTCGCTTTGAAAGCCATCTCGCATATCACCCGTCTTCACCGGACAAAGCATAGCCTCACAACCGCTACAATGTACTTCGCATTCTTCTCTTCGCGTCTAACGCTTCGCTTCGCCTTCGGCTAGCGCGTCTTTGCGCGACATTAACTCATTATCGGAAACCCAAACTGTAAAACTTTCACTTCCTCCCCAGAAGCAATCCCAGTTTGCCCCACAGGAATCATTGCCAATCCATTAGCTTGAGCGAAATTAATTAAATTGCCAGAGTTAAGACTGCCACTAGCGGGCTGAAACTCAAAATAACCATCAATCAAATGCAATTGTCCCCAAATATAAGTTTCTCGCTTGCCATCAGAGTTCAAATCTTGACGCGATCGCGCTCGGACGTAAACTGGTCCCCAATTGTCAGCTAGTCCCGACAACTTCCGCAAAGCAGGTTGAACGAATCGCCAAAAACATACCAAAGCCGAAACGGGATTACCTGGTAGCCCAAAATATAGAACTGGCTTCCGTTCGGTAGCATGAGCAGGAGAAAACTTCGCCACTGTCAGCGGCTTTCCGGGTTTCATCGCCACAGCTCGAACGTGCATTTCCGCCCCCAAAGCCGTTAAGATCTCCTCTACATAGTCGTAATCACCCACAGAAACGCCACCAGAAGATAACACCACATCAGCAGTAGCGATCGCTTTAGACAATGCTTTTTGCAGTACTAGGGGGCGATCGGGTACAATACCCATTGGTATTGGTTCTGCTCCCGTTTGCGTCACTAATGCCGTTAACGCATACTGATTTGAATCGACAATTTGTCCGATTTCCAATGGAGTTTCAGGGTGAACTAGTTCATCCCCCGTCGAGATAATTGCCACGCGAGGACGACGATAGACTTTCAATTGATTGCACTGTGCGGCTGCTAGCACGGCTATTTGAGCCGCCCGAAGCATAGTTCCTGGGGCTAATAGGGTTTTCCCCGCTTGATAGTAGGATGCCTGGTGACGAACAAAGGCTTGAGGTTGGGGAGCTGTTAAGATAGCGACGCGATCGCCCTCTTGCTGCGTTTGTTCCTGCATGACTACAGTATCAGCCCCTTCTGGCATCACTGCACCCGTAAAAATTCGTGCTGCTTGCCCTGCCTTAATCGGCTGCTGCGGCGATCGCCCCGCTGAAATTTCTTCAACTATATCCAAAACCACTGGCTGTTGTGAACTAGCATATTGTACGTCCTCATAACGCACTGCATAGCCATCCATTGCCGAATTATCCCAGTGAGGAAAATCTAAATGACCGATCGCTGGTGCTGCCAATATCCGCTCAATGGCAATTAATAGAGAAACAAACTCTGCATCTCGTTGTTTGTCCAGGGGTTTCACCAAGTCTAAAATTGTTGCCTCCGCTTGGCTGACTGGCAGCATGGTTCTTAACTCCTCTTTTTATTCAAGGTTTATGGGTAATTGGTGAGTGACTTAACTCCTCTCTAGTCACCAGCCACTAGTCACTAGTCACTGAATAACTGACTTGCACAAACCTGATGAAATATATGATAATAAACGTTTGTGTTAAATTTTGGTAAGACCCCAGAGTTAGAAAAGCTATGGCTAAAGGTAAGGGTGTCCGTATTATTGTGACACTGGAATGCACCGAATGTCGCACGAATCCAGACAAGCGATCGGCAGGTGTGTCTCGATATACGACAATGAAAAACCGCCGCAATACTACAGCGCGGCTAGAACTGAAAAAATTCTGTACCCACTGCAACCGTCACACCGTCCACAAGGAAATTAAGTAAGCATGAGTTTCTACCGTCGTCGTTTATCTCCGATTAAGCCTCAAGACCCCATAGATTACAAAGATGTCGATTTGCTGCGGAAGTTTATTACCGAACGGGGCAAAATTCTTCCCCGTCGGCTCACAGGCTTAACCGCTAAGCAACAGAGAGATTTAACTGTAGCTATCAAGCGGGCGCGATTATTGGCTTTGTTACCTTTCATCAATCCAGAAGGGTAAATTCTTGTCATTCGTCATTCGTTATTTGTCATTTGTAGAGAGATAGATTGCTGGTAGAGTTTGTAGCTGCGGGCAATTCATCTGCGTTTAAATTGACAAATCGAGTATTTTTGCAAATAGTTAGTTTATTTGTACACAAGACAAATGACTAAAGAAGATGAGTAGTAGAAATGTCAATCGCTAATGACAAATGACAATTGACAAATGACAATTGACAAAGGAATGCTAGTCGAATTTAGGGTGCAAGGCGATCGCCGTTTGGGAGTGGTAGACCGTCCAGATGGTAAAACTCGTTGGTTTGTCATAGACGATCGCGGTCAATCCCACAGCCTTGCCCCGCGCCAATTTACCTACGAAATCCGAGGTCAGTCTTACAAACCCTCAGATATTGCTAACTTTTTAGCAGAAGTACAGCCTTATCTCGACCCATCTAGCTTAGAGGTAGCGTGGGAGCTGCTGATAGAAGCAGGAGAAAGCGCCACTCCAGCACAGATGGCAAACTTATTATTCTCCGACCAGAGCCAAGCTCTGTGTTATGCCGCTCACTATTTGCTTTCTGAAGATAAGATATATTTCAAGCAAAAGGGAGATGCTTACGAGCCTCGTTCTGCTAGCCAGGTAGCAGAACGGAAACACCAGCTTGAAGTAGAGGCAACAAGAGCGCGAGAACAGCACGAATTTCTGTTGCGTACCGATCGAGCGCTGAAGGGAGAAGCCGTAGAATGGCAGCGATACGATCGCCAGCGCCTGGATGCGATCGCCAAGTATGCAATACTTTTAGTTGAAGGGACTCGTCAGGGATTAAATCCAGATGCCCTCGTACGAGCTTATCCGCCACCAGCGATCGTGACGGAGACTATGAGTACTTTGGGGCGTAATGCTACTCCCTTAACAGCATTTCAACTTTTGGTAGATTTGGGTCTGTGGAGTCCGCATGAAAACCTTCACTTGCGCCGCAGTCAAATCCCCGTAGAATTCTCAACCGAGGTTATATCAGTGGCGCAGCAGCGGTTAGAATTTCCACCCCCCGACCCAGACACTCAACGGCTGGACTTAACTTATTTGAAAGTTTACACGATCGACGACCAGAGTACGAGCGAAATTGACGACGGTGTAAGCTGGGAAGTCTTAGCTGATGGGCGAGAACGCTTGTGGATACATATTGCCGATCCGACTCGTTGGCTCTTACCAGAGGATGAATTAGATCTAGAAGCACGGCGGCGCGGTACGACCATGTACTTACCGACAGGTATGAGTTCCATGTTTCCAGTGGCACTGGCGACGGGACCCATGAGCTTAATACAGGGTCAAGTTTGCTGCGCTCTCAGTTTTGGTGTCATTTTGGATGCAGCAGGAGCAGTCCAAGAATATACCATCCATGCCAGTTTAATCAAACCGACCTATCGGCTGACCTATGAAGATGTCGATGAGATGTTGGATCTAGGCGTACAAGCCGAGCCGGAAATCGCCGCGATCGCTAACTGGGCGCGCTGTCGTCAAGCGTGGCGACAGTCTCAGGGGGCAATTAGTATTAGTTTGCCAGAAACCGCGATTAAAGTTAAAGACGACGAAATTACAATTGAAGTCTTAAACGATTCTTCCTCCCGCCAACTGGTGGCAGAAATGATGATTTTGGCTGGAGAAGTTGCAGGACGCTACGGTCAAGCACATAATCTTGCCCTGCCATTTCGCGGTCAGCCACAGCCCGAGTTACCCCCAGAAGAAGAGTTATTACAATTGCCTGCTGGCTTCGTGCGTGCCTGTGCTATGCGCCGTTGTATGCCTAAAAGCGAAATGAGTATTACTCCTACCCGCCATGCTGGATTGGGCTTGGAGATGTATACTCAGGCAACTTCTCCGATTCGTCGCTATAGCGATTTGCTGACCCATTTTCAACTCAAGGCGCACCTACGGGGTGAAACTCCACCGTTTTCAGCGGAAGCACTCCGTGAAGTGATGCAATCTGTGTTTGCCATGACTCAAGAGATGTCGTTGGTAGAAAGGCAGACCAATCGTTATTGGGGTTTAGAGTACCTGCGCCGCCATGCTCAAGATGTGTGGCAGGCAATAGTTTTAATGTGGCTGCGGGAAGATTCGCGCTTGGCGCTGATCTTGATTGAAGATTTAGGACTTCAGCTACCGATGACATTTAAACGTGGGGTCAGCTTGGGCGAACAAATTTTAATTAAAGTTGCCTACGTCGATCCGCGTCAAGATACGATTCAGTTTCAAGAAGTGTCCTATTCTGAGGCTGTGGCTGCGAATTGAAACAGTAAGGTGGGCAAAGCCCACCCGACGCTTGAACTGACCTTTTCTATAAAATTAGGGTCTTGACAGTAGCGATCGCTGCTGCAACACTACTAACAAAATAAATATTATTTACTGATAATTTTTGCCAGAAATTTTGACTTTCTATTTCAGAATTTAATAAAATAACTGGCTTATTTGCTTTCAAAGCTAAAGCAATTTCTGATATCGTACCTGCACCCGTACCGCAGGTGATAATAACATCACTAGAAAGAACGTTAATATTATTACGAGCGTTTCCCATCCCGGTTGCGATCGCAATATCTACTGCCTCAGAAACATCATGGAGATCGCTACCAGGTAAGATTCCAACTGTTAAGCCATTTGCAGATTTTGCTCCCCGACTAGCCGCGTCCATCACGCCTACACTTCTACCACCAGTAAGCAATACCCATCCTTGTTGGGCGATCGCTTTACCTAATTCATAGGCAGAGGTACAGTCTATAACTGTGGCATTTTCTCCAGCTCCCATAACCCCGATCGCAATTTTTCTCATCGCTAAAACCTTCAACCTTCTGTCTCTAGCCTAGCTTCCTGTCGTATAAGATTTGAGTTGTAGAGCGATCGCGTCTATGTGTTTTTATATTTTTTATATCTTATAAAAAAATTCTTGCTAGCAATCTAGAGTATTTCCCTAGCGGGAGGCGATCGGTTTACCCGAGCGGGCAAAATAGGGAAGACAGTGCAGTGAAAGCATCAATTGCACATCATTAAAATTATGAAAGACCTATTCTGCCAGCTTGATTCTAGAAAAAAGCAAGTTCTGATTGTCGATGACTTGCTAGACAACTGTTTGCTTTTGGCAACAATATTAGATGCAGAGGGGTATGAGGTTGACACCACAGATTGCGGATATAAAGCAATTGCAAAAATCGAAGCAAATCCACCAGATTTGGTTTTATTAGATGTAATGATGCCAAACATTGATGGATATGAAGTCGCGCAGTGGATCTCGCAAAATCAACCTTCCGTCTCGATCGTGCTAGTTACGGCTTATGACACTTTGCCCCCATTAGAACCCAGAAAGGTCAAAATTGACGGCTTCATTCGCAAGCCAATAGATTTAGATGAAGTTTTGCTAAAAGTTGAAACAATTTTGGCAACAAAACAAGAGCAGGCAAAACCAAAAAATTTTACAAAGATAACTCCGATTTATTCCCGAACTGATAAAAGAATACTGCTCAAGAAAAATGAAACAGTAGACAGGAAGAGTTTCAGCCGATACGATTATTAATACTCTATGTAAAGACGCAAATCTCGCGTCTTTACATGTTATCTCTCGTCACACTACGTTAAATTCTAAATCTCTTTGCCCCACAATAGAAGGCTGACCAACTGTCAATTCCATTTGGTCAGCATGAACTGTCAACCAAGGTTGACCGAGATCTAATCCCCCAAAAGGACTTTCTGGAGGAATTTCTAATTGGGAACTCACTAATCCTAAACGAGCCTTTAACTGGGCGGGAAACAGGAGTAGATTAGAGTTTAGACTACTAAAGCTAGATGCACCCAAGGGTATTGGCAGACCAAAGTTCTGCTGATGGTACTTCAAACAGCAAAGAATGCGATCGCCTTGCCTAACAGTCACGTTACGGTCTGTCCAGGTAAAATCAGCTATTTCCTTTGGCAATCCCCAAATCTCGCGACCACCCGCTACAGAATCAGGGTTATCTACATAAATGTGGGAAATCCAGCTGCCAATTTTTCCACCATAGCTGACAAAACCAGCAACAACGATTAGCTCGCTGTATTCCAGCACGGAACCAGCACCATAGTGAGATAAATAGACACCGCCAACGGTTTTTCCAGGAAAGACAGAAACAAGATTTAATTCTGAAGGAATTAGGGGACGCACGCGATCGCACTCCAGAAGTTGCAGAGTTTGATAAGCGTAGCCTTGAAGCGTCCAGGGTGCTTGAGGGTAAGACATAAAAGTGGTGCGTGGTGAGTGGTGAGTGGTGAGTGAGAAGAATTCGGTTTATTTTATTATTCGTCTTCTGTCTCCTTGCATCAAAATAAAATCCCCATCCAGGGGAATACTGACATGGGGAAGATTAATTATTTTGGCTTTTGTACGGGCGGGTTTAATCAAAGAACTATATTGCTGTCGCACAGGTATGTTCAAAAAACCCGCCCCTACGAATTTGACTTTTGACTTGCTTACTTGCTTTCGGTGAAGTCAGCGTCGATTACGTCGTCGCCACTAGGCGCGGAGGTAGAACTACCGTCGCCACCAGCACCAGGATCGGCTCCACCAGGCGCAGCACCGCCAGCTTGTTGATAGAGGTTAGTGCCGATCGCGTAGAGGGTTTGTTGTAGTTCTGGCATTACCCGTTGGATCGCTTCGTCATCTTCCTTATTGACAGCTTCCCGCAGGTCTTTAATTAAACCTTCTACCTTAGTGCGATCGCTCGCTGGAACTTTATCACCCAAGTCTTTCAACTGCTTCTCGGCTTGGTATGACAAAGAGTCAGCTTGGTTCTTGCGATCGACTTTCTCGCGGCGGTCTTTGTCAGTCGAAGCATTTCTTTCAGCTTCCGTCACCATGCGCTCGACTTCATTCTTGTCGAGAGTAGAAGCGCCAGTGATGCTAATTGATTGCTCCTTACCGCTACCCTTATCCTTCGCAGTCACGTTGAGGATACCGTTAGCGTCGATATCAAAAGTAACTTCGATTTGGGGTACGCCACGGGGTGCGGGAGGAATGCCATCTAAACGGAAGGTTCCCAAGCTCTTGTTGTCGTTGGACATCTCCCGTTCGCCTTGTAGAACGTGAATTTCTACATTTGTTTGACCGTCTACAGCGGTGGAGAATACCTCTGATTTCTTGGTAGGAATCGTGGTGTTGCGAGGAATAATCCGCGTCATGACACCACCAAGGGTTTCTACACCTAGAGACAGTGGCGATACGTCGAGCAACAGAATGCCTGTAACGTCGCCAGCTAGTACGCCAGCTTGGATCGCTGCACCAACTGCTACCACTTCATCAGGGTTGACGCTTTGGTTAGGATCTCTGCCCAAAACCCGCTTGACAACTTCTTGTACAGCAGGAATACGGGTAGAACCACCAACTAAGACAACTTCATTGATAGCACTCTTATCTAGCTTGGCATCGCGCATCGCATTTTCTACAGGAACGCGACAGCGATCGATCAAGTCCGAGCAGAGTTCTTCAAACTTAGCACGGGTCAGCGTCATATCCAGGTGTTTTGGACCATCCTGGGTTGCGGTGATAAATGGCAGGTTGATTTCTGCTTGGGTGACGCTAGATAACTCGATCTTGGCTTTTTCTGCGGCTTCGGTTAAGCGTTGCAGTGCTTGTCTGTCTTTACGCAGGTCGATGCCTTCAGATCTTCTAAATTCTTCAGCGAGGTAATCAACGATTTTCTTGTCGAAGTCGTCACCACCTAAGTGAGTATCTCCAGAAGTGGCGAGTACTTCAAATACGCCATCGCCTACTTCTAGGATCGATACGTCAAACGTACCACCACCTAAGTCAAATACGAGAATGGTTTCGTTGCTCTTTTTGTCAAATCCGTAGGCAAGCGAAGCAGCGGTAGGCTCGTTGATAATCCGCAGTACTTCGATCCCAGCGATTTTACCAGCGTCTTTGGTGGCTTGACGCTGAGAGTCGTTGAAGTAAGCAGGAACGGTAATAACTGCTTGAGTCACCGTTTCGCCGAGATACTTGCTAGCATCTTCTACCAGCTTACGCAGCACTTGAGCGGAAATTTCTTCTGGAGCAAACTGCTTGCCAGCCGCAGGACAATCGAGTTTGACATTGCCACTGCTATCCCGCAAGACCTTGTAGGAAACTTCAGTGGTTTCGTGAGTTACTTCCTCATGTTTGCGTCCGATGAAACGCTTAACAGAGTAAAAAGTATTCTCTGGGTTCATCACCGCTTGACGCTTAGCGATTTGACCGACCAAGCGATCGCCATTCTTGGCATAAGCTACTACAGAAGGCGTTGTGCGAAATCCCTCAGCGTTGGCAATTACAGTAGGCTTACCACCTTCCATCACTGCCACACAAGAGTTCGTCGTACCTAAGTCAATTCCAACTACTTTTGCCATCGGAGGTTCTGGCTCCCTAACACTAACTACTAAAAACGATTGAATACACTACAGCTAAAAGTTGAACTAGCAGCGCTCCAGCTTCAATACAATGTTTTTGTCTTTTTGTACTGATCTATATACTGATTGTGGGTAGCTACTTGATGAAGGGTGGTTTGCCGAACAAGTGTAAGGACGGTTGGTTTGCGACCGAGCTTGTAGCTTGCGCTTGTAGCTTGTGATGCCGTTTGCCACTGTTCAACCCCTAACATAGCTGCTGTATGCTTTCACTGTGTCTAATGTAGTGAACTCAAGGCTTGGTGGTTATAGGGTGAACCGTAATCGGTTAGGTGTGTTTGCCGTCAAAATAAGGAGTGAAGGGACAATTCAAGTCGTAAGTCATAAGTCGTAAGTCGTAAGTAAGAAGCATCTAGCTACTGATTTCACCAGCCTCTCTTCACTGCTCCCTACTCGTGCGCTCGTGCGCTTTTGCCTTATTCCACTACAATTACAGCAGCTCCGTTAATTTTGCCGCTACGCAGCGCATCTAAGGCTTCATTTGCTTGCACTAAAGGAAAAGGCTGGACTTCAGTACGAACCGGAACTTGAGGAGCTAAAGCCAGAAATTCTTCCCCATCACGGCGCGTCAAATTAGCAACGGATCGCAATACCCTTTCTTCCCATAAAATTTCGTAAGGAAAGGAAGGAATGTTACTCATGTGAATTCCGGCACAGACAACCACCCCACCTTTAACAACCGCACGCAAAGCAGTCGGAACCAAAGAACCAATCGGGGCAAAAATAATTGCTGCATCCAAAGGAACTGGTGGTAAATCTTCCGAACTACCAGCCCAGACAGCACCTAAATTTAGAGCAAATTCCTGCCCTTTCACGTCTCCCGCACGAGTAAAAGCATACACTTCTCGCCCCTGGTAGCGAGCGAGTTGAATCAAAATATGGGCGGCTGCACCAAAACCATAAAAACCAATTGTTTTTGCGTCCTCTGCCATTCTATAGGAGCGATAACCGATGAGTCCGGCACACAACAGCGGTGCAGCTTGCAAGTCGGGATAGCCTTCAGGAATGGGAAAGCAGAACTGGGCATCGGCTACAGTATATTCAGCATAACCGCCATCGATTTGATATCCCGTAAACTGGGCATAGTCGCATAAGTTTTCGCGTCCACTCAGGCAATAACGACAGCAATTGCAAGTATGCCCTAGCCACGGAACACCGACGCGATCGCCTATTTGAAATTGTTGCACCTGTTCCCCTACAGCAGCAACGGTACCAACAATTTGATGTCCCAGTACAAGGGGAAGTTTGGGTTGGGTTAATTCTCCATCAACGATATGCAAGTCAGTGCGACAGACACCGCAAGCCCGAACCCGAATCAGCACCTGTTGCGAATTAGGCTGTGGTATTGGCAGTTCCGCTACTCGTAGCGGTTTACCCTGTGCCTCTAGTATCATTGCTCGCATAAAACAGTTATCAGTTATCAGTTATCAGTTATCAGTTATCAGTTATCAGTTATCGATGACCAATAATCATTAATTAACAACTAACAACTCTCTATTTACTGTTTTATACTATAGAAATGCAAAATATTGTGTTTGTATAAATAACTTGCGATCGCACAAGATTTTAGAAGTAAAGTTCAAGCGTAGGGTGGGCATTGCCCACCCACTTACTTATTTCTGAATTGCGAGCGAAGCAGCGTAAGCAATTTCATCTGTAGCTGGATCGTCTTTGGCAGGAACTCTGTACTCTGCCTCAATAATTTGTACCTCTTGCTGTGTCAGAGTAATTGTCGCAATCCCGCGATCGTTTATCGGTATTTCTTGACCTTCATATTCTAAAATTGCCTTCGGTACGGGTTTACCTTCAAACAAGACTTGCAAGCGCAACGAGCCGCCTGCACCAACATCAAACGGATCTTGTAAAGGTACAATTTCCATTTTCATTCCAAATGGTTGGGTAACTAAACCTGTAGGCTGGAAAAAAGATTTGGTGTATTTGAATGTGTGAGTAACTTTAGTCGCTTCGTTGTTAGCTGCTAAAGCATCTGGTCGGAAAACGTTTGTGTATTCATTGTCGTTGGAAACAATAAAGTAACCGTTGTTATTGACGGCAGTAATGACAGCAATATCTTCTGGAGAAACTAGGGTTACACCTTCATATTTTCTTTTAACTTCTAACGGTTGAGGAAATCCATAACTATTGTAAGCTATAGCTTCTTGAAATTTGATTGAATCGTATGCTTCTGGTTTATCCTCCTCTGGATGTCCGTATAAAACTTCGTACTCTCCTTGCTTTTCGCCCTTGATTACCCAGATAACGTGGGCGAAAACTGGCTGACTAATTAATGGCAAAATTGTCAGAGCCAGCATCAATCTGCTTAATTGTTTCCTCACGATCGCTTCCTCATTTAGTAATTTATGAACTTCCGTTTTTTACTGCTAAAATACTTGAATATCTGCACAAGTATTGAGTAAAAATCAGTCGTCAGTAGATGATTTCAGTAAACTTTTTTTATTGAGAAAATACAATGCCCAGATAGGGCATCTACATGAAAAACTTTATTAAAATAAAGTAAATTTTGACTGGAAGATTATGCGATGTCATTAGCGCAACTACAACATTACGTATCGCTCGAAACTAGTGAAACACAAAACGATAAACAAAGCAAAATTATTTCATACAAGAATGACAGAGTTCTCGTTCGCTCGGAAAGTTAAATTAAAAGTTAGAACTCGTTCTCTGAATACATTTATTAAGTATAAAAATGTGATTTTTACTCCCTAAGAGTGATGTCAGAAAATTAATTCATCCTCAATAGTCTGAAAACTAACGCGCGATCGCAACCAATCTTTCGGCTGATGTCCCACTTCTTAAAATTAATTACATTAGTTAATAAAAGTTCACAATCATCTATTTAAACTCGGCATTTTTCCTAGCTTCGATGGATGTGAGAGGAAAAACGAGTCATCTTAAGGAGACACAGTGACAAAACTTAAGCCGATCGCGCAACAAGTTGTGGCAATTGTTGGTGCATCTAGTGGAATTGGACGAGAAACAGCGTTAAGATTTGCTGCAAAAGGCGCAAAAGTTGTCGTGGCTGCTCGTAGTGAACCAGGGTTGATCTCCCTAGTGGAAGAAATCAAAGCGGCAAAAGGAGAGGCGACTTATATTCTGGCGGATGTTAGTGAGTTTCAACAAGTCAAAGCGATCGCAGATAAAGCAGTAGCAACCTACGGCAGACTCGATACTTGGGTTCATGCGGCTGCTACTGGTATTCTTGCCCCGTTTGAACAAATTACGCCAGAAGAATTTAAACGTGTCATTGACGTTGTATTAATGGGACAAGTTTATGGTGCAATGGCAGCTTTACCATATTTGAAGCAAGAAGGACGAGGGGCGCTGATTCACATTTCCTCAGTGGAAGGCAGGCGATCGCTCCCTTTGCAAAGTCCTTATTCGTCAGCTAAGCACGGCTTAGAAGGCTTTCTGGAATCTCTGCGCGTCGAATTACAACACGAAAACATCCCTATCAGCGTCACCAGTATCCTACCTGCGGTGATCAATACTCCCTACTACAACAAAGTCAAAACCAAACTGGGAGTAAAACCCACGGGTATACCTCCTTACTACCAGCCGAGTCTGGTTGCCGATGCCATCCTCTACGCTGCCGAACATCCTACCCGCGACTACATTGTAGGAGATGTAGGTAGAGTCCTAGATCTGCTGCAACGGCTATCACCATCTCTAGTAGATACTCTGCTGGTACTGGTAGGTTTTCAAGGACAACGTACTAAGGAAGTTAAATCAGAAGATGCACCTAACAACGTCTTTGCTCCAATTACAGGTTACGACAAAGTCGAAGGCGATTTCCGCCACTGGACGATTCCCAGTTTTACCGAGTGGCTAGAGAAGATTTTGCCTTAACTGTCGAGTCGTG
>NZ_JBOFLP010000260.1:0-13059 GCF_051657925.1 Chroococcidiopsis sp. | reverse complement strand
CCTCCTACGGTTTGCTTCATCAAGCCATCAACCGTGGGAGTTACTTTACTACCTCATCGCTCAAAGCTTTTCTGGTCGCACTGGTCAAACCAGTGGCTTCCCTCATATATTCAGTGAAGGAAAAATAGCATGAAACCAGATTACCTGATCGTAGGCAGTGGCTTGTCAGCATTGGTATTTGGCTCGCTCATGGCAAAATCCGGTAAAAAAGTCCAAGTTTTGGAGGCTCATGAGTATCCAGGCGGCTTTGGTCACACGTTTACGATGGCAAAAAAGTATAAGTTTAATGCACAACTACACTATGTTTGGGACTGCGGTGAAGGACAAACCGTAAATCGGGTGCTGAAAAAACTGAACTTAGAGAAAGATGTGACTTTCGAGCGGTACGATCCTAACGGGTTTGACCATATGAGAATGCTAGGTTACTCGCTGGATATTCCCTCAGAATCCCAGGAGTTAATCCGAAGGCTTGCCGATCTGTTTCCCAAAGATGCCGATCGCATTCATAAATTTATTTTAGAAGTCCAAAAGACAAGTGAGGGATTGCAGAAATTATCGCCCCCCTTGATTCCTACTGAATTATTCCAGCATTTCGGTCAAGTCTCCTGTGCCTTAAAATATCTCAACAGTACGCTGCAAGATGTTTTTGACAAATTCAAACTGCCTCAAGAGGCACAAACACTTTTAGCACTGCAATGGCCTGATTTTCTACTACCTCCAAATCGGCTCTCTTTTTACGCTTGGGTTATCTTATTCACTGGATATCAAAAAGGTGCTTTTTACCCAACAAAGCATTTTGAATATGTCATCGATTCATTGGTTAAGATAATTGAAGAAAATGGCGGCGAGATTTTATTTAATCATGAAGTCACTAATTTTCTAGTCACAAATAATAAGGTAATTGGAGTCCAGGCAAAAGACGCGATCGCGAATCAAATTCGTGAATTTATAGCCGAAACAATTATCTGCAATATGGACCCTAAAAAAGCTGCCCAGATAATCGGAGCAGAAAAATTCTCTCAGAGGGTACGCCAGCGGCTAAATTACGATTATTCTCCTTCTAACTATATGGTCTACTGCGTTGTGAAGGATATCGATCTAAGAGACTATGGGTTTGGTAAATGGAACACCTTCCATACAGGTCATCGGGATTTGAATGAAGCATTCAATCTGATGTACGAGCAGCACGACTTTTCCAATCCTAGTTTTGCCATCACAACACCTACTTTAATGACAGAGGAGCAGCGCGATTGTCCAGAAGGATGTCAAATTATCGAATTTTTGACTGTTGCCAACTACGATTACTTTAAACACCTGAGAGATACCGATAAAAAGGCTTACAACCAGAAAAAAGAGGAAATTTTAGATTTTATCCTCGACGCAGCTGAAAAAAACTATATCCCAAATTTGAGAAAATATATTGTGTTCAAAATTACCGGAAGTCCCACCACGAACGAGCGATTTTGCTGGTGTCCGCAGGGGAATTCCTATGGTTCCAACCTCACGCCTCGCAATATGGGAATTGGTCGGCTGAATCACAAAACATCTTTAAAGAATTTCTATTTTTGCAATGCTTCATCCGGCTATCCAGGCTTTGCCGCTACATTTTGGACGGGGGCAATCTTATATCAAAGATTGTCGGGCGATTTGATTTTAGGAAATAGTTAAAAATCTTCAAAGCTCATTTATGAAAACCTCCCATGAGTTGACGGTGAAATATGAGAATAGCAATTATTGGAGGCGGAGCAAGTGGTCTAGTCACGGCATACCTGCTCGATAAAAAGGGGCATCACGTCACGGTTTTTGAGAAACAACCGACTTTGGGCGGACATATTCGGACAGTTAATAAAAATGTTAAGCCCAATCGCTCTGAGTGCGATCGCATTTTGGAATGTGGTGTCCTTGAATTTCCGGTGGCGTTTCACAACTTTCTGAATTTGATGCAAGAATTAGAGGTTGAATTAGAACCCGTTTATATGGCTTCAGCTTTATTTCTGAAAGATGGTCGCCGCTTTCTGTCTGGTTTGGCAATCCAAAAAAACTTTACAGGAATTCAAAGAGCGATCGAATATTTGAGACTCGACACTCTTTATGCCCGTTCCGCTGGACTATGGGTAAAAATGCGATTTGCCCAAATGCCAGATTTATACAATCGGTCAATGTCATATTATTTGAAACGACAATGCATCCGAAATTGCTGGCTGAAATTACTGACAATGTATAGCTACTCAATGCCCTTTGAGTCAATCGATGATTTTCCGGCAGAACTAGCGATTCCTGCCTTACGAAATTATATCTTTGTCAACTGGGTCAGAATTAAAGGTGGAGTGTATTCTTATATTGAAAAAATTCTGGAACGCTTTCGGGGTGAAATCTTGCTCAACGTCAAGGTGACAGCAATTTCTAGAATAATGAATTCCGTAAAAATCGAACTTGCGGATGGTATGACGCAGATATTTGACAAAGTGGTTTTCGCAACGCCACCCGACCAAGTGATGAAGTTATTAGCCGATCCAATTAGTGAAGAAATCAAACGGTTTTCAGCATGGCAGCAAAACCAGGCGCAAACTGTTATTCATACCGATACTTCGATGTATGCTAAATACGGGATCGAGAAATTTTCGGAATTTGATTTTTTTCAAACTGAAAACGGATGGGGATATAATGCTTATCTCAACCTACTTTGCGGCATCTCATCATCTCGGCAATACAGTCTGGCGTTTAATCTGGAGAATGCGATCGCCAAAGAGAAAATTCTTCACGTTCAGGAACATCACACGCCGCTGTATACTGTCGAGTCCTTTAGATATAGAGATGAAGTTAACATGACAAATGGTGAGAACAATACTTATCATGCGGGCGCTTATCTTGAATGATGGATTGCATGAAGGTGCGATCGCTTCTGCAATCGCGGTGGCTCAATTAATTGGATAGTTTTCAGGCTTGCTTAGCGGTTAGCTATTAGCGGTTAGCTGTGAGAAAGTCATGAAGTTTTATTTCCTGAGTTATCTAGGTAACTAAGAGTGCTAATCGCTAAACGCTCATCGCTAAACGCTAAGTGCTAATTGCTAATTGCTTTCCATGGAACACGCAGATCTACTCAAACCAGAAGGATTTGAAGAAATCGAACATACTGCTGATTGGGCTTATCGAGTTTGGGGTCAAAGTTTAGCAGAATTGTTTGTGCGGGCAGCACAAGGACTTTACTACCTTGTCGGGATGCAGCTAGCAGCAGAACCACAAGTTGTACGAGAGATTCATCTACAAGGTGTGGACAATGAAAGTTTACTAGTTGCCTGGTTGAACGAACTGATCTACATACATGAGAGTGAAAATCTAGGGTTCGAGCAAATAGAAATTTTGCAGCTTGATGGAAAAACTTTATATGCTAAAGTAACTGGCTCCCCCACCCAGCAGTGGCTCAAAGATATTAAGGCAGCAACTTACCATAACTTAGCAATTCATTCGACAGAAACAGGTTTTGAAGCGACACTAGTATTAGACGTTTGAGATCGAGGTATCTGAGATCGACTGCCGGATGCGGCAGAGTTACTGGTATGCCTGCAAGGGCGCAGATAAAATCCCTGGATGCCGCACCGAGGAGGGGATTATGGTTAACAAGCAAGATTTCCACCGGATTAATAATTACATTTGGGAGATCCCCACATCTTTCCATCCAGCCATGAAAGTTCCGGTCTGGGTCTTCGCCGATGAGGAAATCCTGGAAGATGCTTTAGGAGATCTATCTATTACTCAGGCTGTCAATGTTGCCCAACTTCCTGGTCTTGTAGGTCACGTTGCCATCATGCCCGACGTACATCAGGGATATGGGATGCCAATTGGTGGTGTCATGGTATCGCGAGTACCCGACGGTATTATCTCCCCTGGAGCTGTGGGTTATGACATCAACTGCGGCGTGCGGGTCTTGGCTGCTGAAATTGATTATGAAACAGCAAAGCCTTTCATGGGCGAGCTGGCGAGCAGTCTCTATCACAACTGTCCTAGTGGTGTGGGTGAACAGGGCAGCATACCTTTGTCGATGGAGGAACTAGACGCAATCTGCCGGAAAGGTTCTCGCTGGGCACTGGAACGCGGATATGCCACGGCAGAAGACCTAGCTCGCACGGAGGAGTTTGGTTGTCTAGAAGGCGCTCAGCCGGAAAATGTCAGCCAGAGAGCAAAGGAACGGGGAAAAGGGCAGTTGGGGACTCTGGGCGCAGGCAACCATTTTTTAGAAGTCGATGTAGTTGAGGAAGTTTTTGACCGCGAGGCAGCTGAAGCAATGGGATTGAGACAAGGTTGTCTAGCAGTCCAAATTCATTGCGGTTCTCGCGGCTTTGGTCACCAGATTTGTACCGATTACGTCCAAGAATTTCAATTCGCAGCGATCCGCTATGGCATCCATCTTCCCGACCGAGAATTGGTTTGTGCCCCGCTTGATTCTCCAGAAGGACAAGCTTACCTAGGAGCAATGAAAGCAGCGGCAAACTATGCCTTTGCCAATCGTCAAACTCTGGCTCACCACGCTCGACGGAGTTTCCAAGAAGTGTTTGGGACTCCAACCGGACAAAGTCACCTCCGGCAGGTTTACGACATTGCTCACAATATGGCGAAGATGGAAACCCATCGCATCGAAGGTCGGGAAATCCCAGTCTGCGTGCATCGCAAGGGAGCAACACGAGCCTTTGGACCAGGGTTTGCCGGATTACCACCGGAGTATCGTTCTTTGGGTCAACCCGTTTTAGTGCCTGGTTCTATGGGTACGGAGAGTTGGATTCTGTTGGGGACGACAGCGAACGAGGAACTTTCCTTCGGTTCGACTTGCCACGGGGCAGGGCGAGTCATGAGTCGCACGAAGGCAAAGCACTCCGTACGGGGCGATCGCCTGCGGCAGGAATTAGAAAAATCGGGAATCAGCGTCCGCGCTGGCTCGATGTCAGGGCTAGCCGAGGAAGCCCCTCAAGCTTATAAAGATGTCGAGCGAGTCGTTGCTACCGTCAGCCACGCTGGCATTGCTCGTCAAGTCGCTCGCCTACGACCTGTTGCCGTCATCAAAGGCTGATTAGCCCGCTAGATGCAATCGTTCTTCCAGGTACTTGTGTAGGCGCTCTTGACGAAACAAGCGCCGTGCGTATGCTCCAGCTGGGATTTCTTGTAGCTCCTGGCTGACTGCCGCCATTTGACTCGGTAACTCGTGTAACCCAGGTAACCTGACACTATACTCAGGAGTCGCCAAGATTGGAGCTGCGAAACAAGCAAAGCTGAGATCGGCGGCGGAAAAGCGATCTCCAACTAAGTAGCGCCGTCCATCCGCCAGCCGATCGCTTACCATCTCAAATATGCTCTTAATTGTGCCAAGGGAACTGGCGGCTGAGTCTGCCGTAATGTTGTAAATCCGTCGAGCAATAGAGCGAGCGATGGGAAAGGCTATAGAGAACAATGCCTGTTCGACAAGCGGTGTTCCCTCGCCCCACAACCGCCGCATTAATTGCCAATCGTCGAACACGTAAAAGTATGCCCAACATCGGATACTGGGACCTAGCTGTGTATCGAACAAAGCGGCAAGTTGCTCTACCTCGTGACGCAGTTGCGGATCGGTGGGGTAAAGCTTAGCTTCTCCCGAGGCGATGCGATCGAGATAATGCAATATGTCAGTCGAGTCAGTAAAAGTACCCGCCTCGGTTATTAGAATGGGAACGGAACTGCCGCCAGCTTGACTGGTAGCTAATCGGTGGATCGGCGGTACATGGCGCTCTTCAATATAGGGAATATTGAGTCGCTCCAATGCCCATCTTGCTTTTTCGCAGTAATGGCTGACTGGGATAGTGATGAGGCGGAAAGCTGGTTTTTGTGGATACTTCTGCATAGATATGATTCAATTAGCGACGTTTAAAGGCGCTGTATGGCTCTCACCTCTGGCTCGGCGGAGTGGCTCAAAATTGTCCCAGTGACTTGCTGAAGATCTGCTAACGAGTCACCATAACTCCACCAGACAATCGTACTGCTTCATACTCAGGCAAGCCATCGCTAGCAGTTGCCAGTGACTCGTAGACGGCTTCAATCGGCAATGCCCAAACTGGTTGATGGAACGATGCCATACTTTCCAGACCTCGTGCTGCATTCGATTGTATAATATTGTCGCACGTGTCTGGTGTTGCCCTGCCGATCGCCAGGAATTTATGAGGAAAAGCGATCGCGGTTGCATTTTGTTAGGCTAGCGACTACTTGTAAGATGAGATAGGAAATGCCAAAAGCAGAGCAGAAATGTTAATTCAGATCGGCTATGAATTGCTTTGGGATGTGCCTTCACCTGCACCAACAATCGTCAAGCTTTATTTACACCCCTCACAACTGCCGCGCCTGAAACAGCCCGAATGCGTCACAGTTGAGCCAGAAACTCCGATTGAAGAATTTGTGGATGAGTTTGGTAATCGTGCTGGTCGCCTGATTTTACCAGCAGGACGAGTACGATTGTGGAATCACGCTATTGTTGAAGATAACAATCGACCAGAGCCAGTCAATCCCCATGCTCGCCAACATGCTGTGGCAGATTTACCGCTAGGGACATTACCATACTTGCTAGGCAGTCGCTACTGTGAAGTCGATTTGTTGTCGGAGATCGCATGGCAACTCTTCGGTCAAACCCCGCCAGGATGGGCGCGAGTTCAAGCTATTTGCGATTGGGTACACGAACACGTGCGCTTTGGCTACGAGTATGCCCGTCCTACCAAAACCGCTTATGACGTGTATACCGAGCGCACTGGAGTCTGTCGAGATTTCATGCATTTAGCCGTCACCTTTTGCCGTTGTTTGCACATTCCGGCGCGTTGTGCGGCGGGCTACCTCGGCGACATCGGCGTTCCACCTTGTCCCTTGCCAATGGATTTTAGTGCGTGGTTTGAGGTGTACCTGGACGATCGATGGTATGCATTCGATGCTCGTCACAATATCCCCCGAATTGGACGTATCCTGATGGCAAGAGGTCGCGATGCCGTGGATATTGCGTTTGCGACTTCCTTCGGTTCAGTCAATTTAGTAAAATTCACGGTTTGGACTGATAAAGTGACCGAGGAGAAGTCAGGAGTCAGGAGCCAGGAGTCAGAATGAATACTGTGCGACTGCTCCTGACTTAATCGGTCACAAGAAGAGCGAATTTATTCGTGGAAGACAAGAAAATGCGCGCATCTTTATTGAAACCCCTGTTTTCAAACATGGGGTTACTCCTGACTCCTAGCTTCTGGCTTCTGGCTCCTTTCATTGAGGATATCGCAGTTAATTAAAACGCTTGCATCCATTGAAAAGCAAGGATATTCAAGAAAATGCCGTTGACAAATATAATGAGCATCAAAGCAATCTGATACCACTCAATTGGTTTCACAGTCAGGTCGAGCGCCGCATGTAAGAAATTCATCACAGTGTAAAGTGCTGTTAAGCCAAAATGGATAATTCTGTAGGGCTGCCAGTTAATCAATGCTGTTGCCGCGATCGCGATCGTGGGAATGGCATAAAAGCCCAGCATCAACCACGGATGGGACGCAGGCATTTTTCCTTTAGCACCAGGCATAGCAACGCTTTGACCGTATAGCATTGGCATCATTGCCAGTTGGCTGTGAAAGACCATGCCAAACAGAAACACTGCCCAAAGGGCGATAATTTTTGCTTGAACACTTAGATCGATCATGGTGTCCTCTTCAATCTAAATCTGTCAGCAGCGATCGCACTTGAATGAGATTTTGAGGCAATGCACTTCTTTTAATATTATCACCAGCGATCCGGAATATATGCTATGAAAATCAGTTGATTAAACGATCGATAATAACTGAATTAATTCTGCCAAATCCTCTTGAATAAATCACAGTATTTGCAATCGAAGCACATGCAATACTCGTTTGTAAATTTCTTAAAAATTCTTAGTACTGGAGCAATCTTTGCAGGTATTCAAACAATCTGAATAGTAGGCAAATCTTACCCCATAAATTAATTTTACTAGGTTAATTAGTGGAGTAACATATTTGTTACAAAGACTTATTGAGTGCCAGTAATAACTATCATTATCTTAGGGCGATCGCTCAATCTCCGATCGTTAAAATTGCCAAAATCTATCTCATACTTCCTCACAAGGGCAGGCGAACAGAAGACAACCTCGATCGCGAGTGCGTCCCCGCCCAGTTGACTCACCCAGTTGACTGAAGATCCTGATGTTTTCTGCCTCATTGAAAATGACAACGGGAGTAGCGACGGATGGTCAATTGCTTTTACGTCCTCCTAGCTATGCTTTTATTTGGGGTGATGCCACTGGCTGGTTGCCAACAGCGTCCGACACCTAAAGCTAGTGTCGAACAACTGCACGTCATGGTGAGTATTGCGCCACAGAAATATTTTGTCGAGCGGATCGGCAACGGCTACGTGATAGTAAACGTGATGGTTCCTCCTGGGGCTGAACCGCACACTTTTGAGCCGAAGCCAGCCCAACTAAAAGCACTGAGCCATTCCAGTGCCTACATGCGAATTCGGATTGACTTCGAGTCAGCCTGGATGGGCAAAATCAAAGCAGCAAATCCCAAAATGCTTGTCGTAGATACAACCCAGGGGATCGAGCGAATGCCAACGACAGCAGGCTACCAAGAAGGAGGGAAAGCCCGTACTGACAAGAGCGACAACCTCGACCCCCATATCTGGCTTTCGCCTCCGTTGGTTAGAATTCAAGCGCAGACGATCGCTAACGCCTTGATGCAGCTCGATACGAAACACAAGCAGGTATATCAGGCAAATCTGGAGCGATTCGTCGCAGATATCGATACGCTGGATGCTGACATTCGCAAGTCACTACAGGGAGTAAAGCACCGCAAGTTCATCGTCTTCCATCCCAGTTGGGGCTACTTTGCTCGCGATTACGGACTGGAGATGATTCCGATTCAGATTGGTGGGCAGGAGCCTAGAGCCGCCGAACTAGCGACTCTCATTACCAAAGCTAAAACAGAAGACATTAAAGTGGTCTTCGCCGAGCCGGAGTTTAGCACGCAGTCGGCAGAGACGATCGCCAGGGAAATCGGCGGGGAGGTGCTGCTGCTCAATCCGCTATCACCTGATTGGCTGAATAACCTGCGTACTGTCGCCGATACATTTGCCAAGGTATTGAACCAGGACAGAAGAATTCAGAATTCGGAAGTCAGGAGTCAGGAGTCAGGAGATAGGAGACAGAAGACAGAAGTGTTAGGCTCACTACACCCCACACCCTACACCCTACACCCTACACCCTACACCCTATTCATCACTCACCCCTCACCCCTCACTCTCTAGCCACCAGCCACTATGAAACACGCAGACATAACAGACACGCAACTGGAGGCGATCGCAATTCAGCACCTCTGGGCTGGCTACGACCACGAGATGGTGTTGGAGGACATCAACCTTTCAGTGAAGGAATTGGACTTTATCGGGCTGATCGGTCCAAACGGGGGTGGCAAGACGACGCTATTCAAGGTGCTGCTGGGGCTGTTGCCACCCATGCGGGGAGAAGTACGCATCATGGGCATGAATGTCATCAAGGGGCGGCGTTACATTGGCTACGTGCCGCAAACAGTGGAATTCGATCGCGACTTTCCAATTAACGTCTGGGACGTGGTGCTGTTGGGGCGGCTGGGGAAACGGCGATTGCTACAGCCTTACACTGCCAAAGACAACAAAATTGTGGCGGAGGCATTGCGTAGCGTGGAGATGCTGCATCTGGGCGATCGCCCCATCAGCGAACTTTCTGGCGGACAAAAAAAACGAGTCTACATCGCTCGCGCCCTAGCAACGGAACCCAAAATTCTGCTGTTGGACGAACCGATGGCAAGTCTCGACCCCCATGCAGGCAGTCACATTGCCGAAATTCTCAGACAGTTGAACGAGCGGATGACAATTTTGATGATCTCGCACGATATCAGCGCGATCGCCTCGTGCGTCAAAACTGTGGGTTGCCTGAATCGGCAATTGTTCTATCATGGCGAAAAGCAAATTACGCCCCAGATGCTAGAGTTGGCGTACAAATGCCCTGTTGACTTAATCGCCCACGGTGTGCCGCATCGCGTCTTTCCAAACCACGCGATCGAGGAGGAACGGCAATGATTGAGGCGTTACAGTTTGACTTCATGCGTAACGCGCTGGTAGCAGGCGTGCTAGTCAGTATTGCCTGTGGCGTTATCGGCACGTTTGTCGTGATTAACCGGATTGTTTTCATTAGTGGTGGCATTGCCCACGCAGCCTATGGCGGGATTGGACTGGGGTACTTCTTCAGATTTAATCCCGTGCTGGGCGCGGTGATCTTCAGTTTGGCAGCAGCGTTAGGGATGGGCATCGTGCAACGCTACACCCGACAGCGAGCAGATACCATTATTGGTGTGATGTGGGCTATTGGTATGGCTATCGGGATTATCCTTGTAGACTTAGAGGGGGCTATAAGGCAGATCTGATGAGCTACTTGTTTGGCAGCATTTTAGCGGTTTCCTGGCAAGACCTGCTGATTATGGTGTTACTCGACGCGATAATTGTTGCCTTGTCGGTATTGTTTTACAAAGAACTATTGGCAATTTCGTTTGACGAAACCTTTGCTAAGGTTGCCAACGTGCCAGTAGACGCGATCTACTTAACTCTCATGTGTACGATCGCGCTGACTGTCGTAATGATGATGCGGGTGGTAGGGTTGATTATGACGATCGCCCTGTTAACGATGCCAGCCGCCATCAGCGGACTATTTGTCAAAGATATGAAAAAGATGATGGGATTGGCAAGCATCCTAGGCATGGTTTTCACCACGGCGGGGTTGTGGCTATCGTACTTGCTCAATCTCACTTCTGGCGCGACGATTATTTTAGTGGCTGGGGTTGCTTATTTGTTGAGCGTGGCAGTGCAGCCATTACTACGTCGCATTCGTGGCGATCGCTTCTTTGCCAAGCGATAGCGACTTTGTTAACAATCGATGCTCAGGATGATGGATTAAATCAGGAAGAGGGTCTTCATCTTCAAAATCAAATGCAGACAATTCTTTTTGGCGATCGCGATATTGTTCCAGTGCGCGCCCTGCTGCTTGGGCAAAGTCTCGATCTAAAAACTTTAGAACAAATAGACTTTTTGGCTAAAGACCCCCTCGTGGTAGCGGCTGGCGAATCTGGTTGCGCGGCTCTTTTTCATTACGGTGCAGTTGTTTTATACGGTCTTTCTCCCCTAGAAGAAGCAATTTTTATTAATAATCTCAGAGATTTCACTATTGTTCCTTTTGCCTCTCCAGAAGTAGAAAATGTCGAAATTCACCGCGATGCTAATAGTACGGGGACAGTAGAAGGTGACATTATCTTTTTGCCAGATTTCGATCTCAAAAGTTTGCAAATCTTGGCAACTATTCTTGCCAAGAGCGTAATTCTGGCTTACTACGAGATTCAGATTGCTAGTGCTTTTGAACGTATCGAACCTTTTGCAAACCGCTTACAGCACTCTTGTTGGGGCAAACAGCAAGTAGGAGAATTACTGAAGCAATTGGGTAATGCTCTAGCCGTGGAACACAAAATGGTTGGTCGAGTCCAGGTAATCGATAAGCCAAAACTTCTTTGGGAATATTCCGAATTAGATCGCTTTTACTTGCGACTGGAAAAAGAGTTTGAAATCCAGCAACGACAGTTAGTATTGGAACGCAAACTAGCACTCGTCTATCGTACTATCGAAACATCACTGAGTTTGCTTCAACATAATACTAATTTGCGCGTGGAATGGTATATCGTTATTTTGATTGTGGTAGAAATATTTCTGTCCTTGTACGAGATGATTTTCAATCGTTAGAGTGCCAAGCCTCGCGATCGGGGAGATAAAGCTGGAATCTCAAGGATTAAAAATTTAAGTCATCGATCGCATCTTGCTCGCGATGAGTTCGAGAAAATTGAGCAAATTGTATTTTATAATAGACATCTCCAATATAGTATATTATAGGGTAGAAGAATATTAAAATAAGTTTTTTACAAGAAAAATGAGTAATATACTGAGTTACATTGAATTGAATCCTCAAGAAACCCAGAGATTGATAGGTCTGAAACACGAGCAGTTACAAATATTAGTCAAAAATGTCACGAGATTACACAATGAAAAACAAGCTTTGTCAGAAGCTAAGAAAATTAGAATTATTACAGATGGAGGTGGTAGAAAACCTAAATTATCACTCAAATAACAAATAATTTTAACTTTAGTTTATCTCCGGCATCTGACGACATTTCAATTGCTTGGTATCCAATTTGGGGTAAGTGAGTCTACCGCAAATGATACCTTTAATTATTGGTTGCCACTCTTGGAAGAATTATTACCATCTAGTTTAATTGAATATGACGACTTTTGCCGTGCTATTAAGAAAAGTTTGGAGGTTGAGAAATAAAATTTAACTTTATAGGTAGGGTAGTGAGCGATCGCAGTAAATTTCATCAATAACGCAACTTTTTATAATAAAAAACTAATAACGAATTCATATAAATCTCAGTAATTTTATTAGTAATAAAACAAATTTAATCGTTAATAACAATTGGATTTACTATTGTTTGGCAAATTAATAGATGCATAATGCTAACAGCAGAAGCCTTGCTATCTTCATCTGAATTTTTAGCCCGTTCCTCAAGTAGAAGATCGTTCCTGCTCCAAATCCTTCTCCTGAAATTTCTGCTCGTACCAATTCATTAAAGGGGTAGCACTCGTTCCATGCAAAACTCTGGAAACTTCGATAGCGATGTAGACAATCCAAGCTAGCCACTCACCTAATTCTGGGGTCTTCTGTAAACCTTCTCCACAAGCATAAAATAGATAGTACAAGGAGCCGATTCCTCGAACCCCAAACCAACCAAATAGCCAGCGCTTTGGTGCAGGAAAGTGACTGCCAATTGGGTATTGTCAACTTAACCCAAAGATAGAATAATCGTACTGATTCTGCTTTGTTCACGATTCCTGACCCATGTACTCCCGTCATCGATTCCCCGGCGAAATTATTAGCCAGTGCGTGTGGCTTTACTACACTTTTCCTTTGAGCTACCGGGATACCCTTGAAAA
>NZ_JBOFLP010000259.1:0-5697 GCF_051657925.1 Chroococcidiopsis sp. | reverse complement strand
GACGCTTCAAGATTTTCCGTATTTTTTCTGGACGCTATCGCAATCGGAGAAAGCGGTTTGGTTTACGTTTGAATCTGATTGCAGGTCTGCTTAATTACGAACTGGCACATGCTGTTTGATTCATGCAGGAGGTCTACTGAATAACTGAATAACTGAGGGGATTATGGAACAACATAAGATGATTATCGGCGGGGAAGCAGTGGCAGCGGTGAGTGCTAACTGGGAAACGGTCATCAATCCTGCCACGGAAGAAGCGATCGCGGAAGTCCCGCAAGCAGATTATGCTGATGTGAATAAAGCTGTAGAGGCTGCAAAACAAGCTTTTCCTTCATGGTCTAGTCTCTCTCCAGGCGAACGGAGTGCATTGCTGTATAAACTTGCCGATGCTCTAGAAGCAAAAGCAGAAACACTAGCACAAACAGAAAGCCTCAATGTCGGTAAACCAATTAAACTAGCAGCCAACGGCGATATTCCCTTTGCGATCGATAATATCCGCTATTTTGCCGCACAAGCCAGAGTCGTAGAGGGAATTGCATCTGGAGAGTTCGTTCCTGGTTACACTTCTGCTATCCGTCGCGAACCAATTGGCGTAGTTGCCTCTATTGCCCCCTGGAATTATCCAATCATGATGGCAGCATGGAAAACTGCCCCAGCAGTTGCGGCGGGAAATACTGTTGTCATCAAACCCGCACCCCAAACTCCTCTAACAACTATAATGCTGGCTCAAACAGCTTTAGAAGTTGGCTTTCCGTCAGGAGTCATCAATGTTGTAACAGGTAAAGGTCCAGGGGTAGGGGAACCTCTGGTCAATCATGCCGACGTGCGAATGATTTCGTTCACTGGTTCTACCCGTACGGGTAAGCGGATTATGGAACTAGCAGCCCAAAAAGTGACGCGAGTGCATTTAGAATTAGGCGGAAAAGCTCCCTTTGTCGTGTTTGCTGATGCAGATATCGAAGCAGCAGCTAGAGGTGCAGTCGTTGGTGCTTATATTAATACAGGACAAGATTGTACGGCAGCCACGCGAATTTTAGTAGAACGCTCTCGCTATCAAGATTTCTTATCGGCTTTTACCGAACTGTCACAACAGATCCGCCTGGGAACGCCACAAGCAGAAACAACAGATATGGGTCCATTAATCTCATCTGACCAACGCCAACGGGTGCATGGATTTGTAGAAAGAGCCAAGGCAGATGGAATTACCGCGCACTTACCAGGCGGAATACCCGAAGGCAAGGGTTTTTTCTACCAGCCGACAATATTTTGTCAGGCTGCCACTCAAAGCGAAATTATGCAAGAAGAGGTATTCGGTCCCGTCCTGGTAGTCAACTCGTTTGATTCTGAGGCAGAGGCGATCGCAGTTGCCAATGACGTGAAATACGGTTTGGCTGCCTCTATTTGGACGAAAGACTCTGCTAAAGCATGGCGCGTTGCGAGTGCGCTACAATTTGGCACGGTATGGATTAACGACCATTTGCCCCTGGCTTCCGAAATGCCCCACGGTGGCTTTAAAGAGTCCGGCTTCGGCAAAGATCTCTCACGTTACGCTTTTGATGAGTATACAATTGCCAAACACGTTATGTTCGACCTCAGCGGCGCAGTCAAAAAACCCTGGCACTTTACAGTATTTGGCGATGCTTAGTCAGTTATCAGTTATCAGTAAAGAAAGGGTGTGGGGTGTGGGGTGTGGGGTGTGGGGTGTGGGGTGTAGTGAGTAGCTAGTGGCTAGAATTGCTCCCGATCTCTCCTCTGCTCCTTTGCTCCTCTGCTCCCTTGTCTCCCTTGTCCCCTCACTCCTCACTCCTCACTCCTCGCCCCTCCAATGGCAGCAGTCACCCTAGAAAACGTTTACAAAAGCTTTCCCGCTCGTCCTGGCGATCGCGCTGTAGTCCCAATGACAGCAGATCTACTCGCTCCGGTTGAGGTTACACCTGCAATGGAAATTCCATCTAAGTCGCAGGTGGAGAAAGTACTAAAGCAAGCAGAAAATGTCGATGTCTTGCGCTCGATTAACCTCACTATTGAGGATGGCGAGTTTATGGTGCTGGTCGGACCTTCAGGCTGCGGTAAAAGTACGCTGTTGCGCTCGATCGCAGGGTTGGAAGAATTAAGTTCAGGCAACATCTGGGTGGGCGATCGCCTTGTCAACCAACTCCCACCCAAAGCACGAGACATCGCGATGGTGTTTCAAAATTACGCTCTCTATCCCCATATGTCGGTGTATGACAATATTGCTTTTGGACTGCGGCGTACTAGAGCTGGGGGAGCTGAGGGAGCTGAGGGAGCAGGGGGGACAAAAATTCCGCTTCAGATCCAAAATGTGCTAGTGGGGATGACGAGCAGATTGCCGAAAGGACTGCGTTACATGACGGCAAGGGAACGGGCAATTGACCAGCGGGTAAGGAGTGTTGCGGCACTGTTACAAATTGAATCGTTTTTGCAGCGCTTGCCAAAACAGCTATCGGGGGGACAAAAGCAAAGGGTAGCTCTCGGTAGAGCGATCGCCCGCAACCCCCAAGTCTTTTTGATGGACGAACCCCTTTCCAATCTGGATGCAAAATTGCGGGCAGAAACCCGCGCTCAAATTGTCAAACTGCAACGTCAGCTGGGAACGACAACAATCTATGTCACTCACGATCAAACAGAAGCAATGACAATGGGCGATCGCATTGCTGTGATGCACCAAGGACAAATCGAGCAAGTCGCTCGTCCGCTAGAACTTTACAATCACCCCGCGACTAAATTTGTGGCTGAATTTATCGGTTCGCCACCGATGAATTTTCTCTCAGTTCAGTTTCAGGCTCCAGCGATCGTCCATCCCCTATTTCGTCTCAATCTTTCCGAAGTTTGGGCATCTACTTTACAGAAGTATGATGGACGAGATTTAATTTTGGGCATTCGACCCGAACACCTAACTTTGAGTAGCGCCACACCTGACAATCTCCCCGTACAAGTCGAGCTAGTGGAAGCCTTGGGCAACGAAACCTACCTCTTTGTCACGACTATGGCTGCGGCTAATGCTACTCCTACTCCGTTACAAGTACGTATTCCACCAGAGCGGACGGTGAATATTGGCGAACAATTGTGGCTATCGCTTCACCCAGAAAAAATTCACTTTTTCGATCCAGCAACTAATTTGGCAGTTGGTAGGGAGCAGGGAGCAGGGAGCAGGGAGCAGTGAAGCTCGGGTGCGTGAAAAGTCACTGATAACTGACAACTGATAACTGACAACTGCCTATCTCCTCCTTAAGATAGAGCGCAGCAGAATCTTTCTTTTTTACATTAATTTACATATTCTGTTGTAATTCTTAATGAGTTAGGGCTAACTGGAGATAGAAGTATGCAAGATACTACAAAACTTGCCACTACAGCGATGGAAGATCGCAATTCATGGCGCTGGGGTTTCACCCCTCAAGCAGAACTCTGGAATGGTCGTTTGGCAATGGTGGGCTTTTTTATTGCTTTATTTCTTTACCTGTAGTGTGAGGCTAGGCAACCACTCGTTTTTGGTTAGCGAATGTTCTGGCTTTTGTGGAGTGAGGAGCTTGCCCGCCCGCACAGCGCGATGCGATTTGAACTTACGCTAGCTGATTTTTTGATTTTGGCTCGATCTTCTTTGCTTCAGTCCGACTTTTTGCCAGGAAATTTCATTTAAGCTGTTGCATCTCCATCAACTAATTGTTATATTAGTTTACATAACTAAATAAAAAGTTACAGTTTTTCTGACTGAAGTACCAATTTAGGAGCATCAATCATGCAAGACACAACTAAAGTTACCACACCAATCATTGACGATCGCAACGCATGGCGTTGGGGCTTCACACCACAAGCTGAAATTTGGAACGGTCGTTTAGCAATGATCGGTTTCCTAGCAGCTGTTGCGATCGAACTGTTCTCAGGTCAAGGTTTCCTTCACTTCTGGGGAATTCTCTAAATCCGTGGTGTTAGATTTAAAGCAACAAAAAGACTTGGGAACAGGCATTCCCAAGTCTTTTTTTGTGTGAAGACTATCCACAACTATCTTCACACCAATTATGCATTTTTCGCTTCAAAACCAGAAGTTAGTCTAGATGCATCTAAAAATCTTTAATTCCGACTTCTGACTTCTGACTTCCGACTTCATCTAATATATTCTTTCAGCACGCTATTACGGTTGGGATGGCGAAGTTTACGTAAAGCTTTTGCTTCGATTTGACGAATTCTTTCGCGAGTCACGTTGAAGATCTGTCCGATTTCTTCTAGCGTTTTCATTCGACCGTCATCTAATCCATAGCGCAAACGCAACACGTCTCTTTCCCGTGGGCTGAGACTATCCAAAACTTTTTCTAAGTCTTCGCGTAACAAATTCTTAGAAACCTGATCTTCTGGCGTTTCTCCATCCGACTCAATAAAATCGCCCAGTCGGGAATCTTCTTCCTTACCGATGGGCGTTTCTAATGAAATTGGTAGCTGGGCTGATTTAGCAATAAACCGCAGCTTTTCGATTGTCATTTCCATGCGGGTAGCAATTTCCTCTTCGGTTGGCTTGCGACCCATTTCTTGCGATAGCAATTTAGTCGTTTTCTTAATGCGGGAAATAGTTTCGTAGAGGTGGACTGGCAGGCGAATAGTACGAGATTGATCGGCAATGGCGCGAGTAATTGCTTGGCGAATCCACCATGTAGCGTAGGTAGAAAACTTATAGCCTTTTTCGTGGTCGAACTTCTCAGCCGCCCGAATCAAACCTAAAGAACCTTCCTGAATCAAGTCTTGGAACGACAGCCCGCGATTCATATATTTTTTAGCGATCGAAACCACTAGGCGCAGGTTTGACTGCACCATCTTGTCCTTAGCCCGCCGTCCGACGTGCAAACGATAGCGAAATGCGGGTAAATTCTGCTTAACTGCTTCCGCCCATTCACTGTCTTGCGGTTCGCGATCTAATCGATCGGATAACTTTTCTCGAATTCGCTCTAGCTCTAGTAAATCGGCAATTTTTCGTGCTAATTCAATCTCTTCGTCTGCCCGCAGGAGGCGAATTCTACCGATTTCTTGTAAGTAAAGGCGAATCGAGTCTTCGGTATATTGTTTTTTCTTTGTTTGCGCCCGCCGACGGGTTTTTCCACCTTTCCCAGGCTTAGCGTCATCCTCGTCAGGCTGAACTTCTAAAAATCCGTCACTATCATCTACTTCTAAGCTTTGTAACTCTTCTGCTTCTTCTAATGAAAAGTCAAAATCGCGCTCGAAATCAGACTGGCGAGCCATTTGGGGTTCAGACTGTTGAATATTTTCGAGTAGTACGTTGTTAGCCTGGTTCATGCCGCGTTCCTCATGCTCCTTGATTCAACAAACATTTAGTCACTTAAAAATTGCTCTCATTGCATCAGCTAGCGACTAGCTGCAAAGAGATTCTCTGTCGGGAAGATTCATGGGCAGATCCGAACGATATGGTGGTAGGATTCATGCCTGAAAACATACTTTGAGATTAACTGATTGGTCTAAAATAAGCTCTGCTCAATTTAATAGACATAGCCTTGGATAGATGCACCAATAGCTATTTATCTCTTAGGTAATGAAGACCGTTCCGATTGTAGCCTGTTTCACAAAATTTGGGCAGATTTAGTGTTCTAATTTTGAAGTCAGAAGGTCAAGACAAGTTCAATTGTTTCCCAATTTGTATTTACACCTACGAATTACATCTTAAATTTGTCTTCCGCA
>NZ_JBOFLP010000258.1:0-13595 GCF_051657925.1 Chroococcidiopsis sp. | reverse complement strand
TATACACTTTCCTCTTAATTTTTAACTAAAACTATCTCAAGCTTTAGTTATATCGTGAAAACTCTTGCTTTTTGAGTTGAGCAAGCGCAGGCTATAAGCTAGCCATATCAACGTGTTGAATGTTTTCGGAGATGTCTAGAGAATGAGTATTATGCACCCGACTGCTAAATTAGTCAAGTAGCGTGGGCAATGCTCGCCTTACGATGAAAGCATTTGTTGTTCGTGAATGCTTTAGAATTGCTATCGTTAAATTAATAATTCATTTAATTTTAAACTACATATCCTTAACTTCTATCGTTGTACAGGTCGGCTCAATATCAAAGCCAAGGTAATAATAACTGTGCCACTTTCTAATTCCAGTCAACGCTTGACCAGACCAGACAGTGAGATAAATTCCTTCAGAAGTTGCACAAGAACGAAACGATTCTTCTACACCATCACCATCTAAATCGCCTACCACTCTTAACCCAACTCTACGCAGTTGGTTGCTTGAGTTCAAAATACCAATTGCAGGTACGCTCAGTTGGGTGCGATGATTTGGTAGTAATAGCCGATAATATTTTCCAGAGATATTGTGTGGCTTTGATATCTCAGTACACTGGCGATCGCTAACTGACATCACTGTTCCACTAATTACTTTCTGTGGCACAGACAGAAGTACGAGATTGACTTGACTGCCAATATTGAGACTTGTCGCAGACGCGATGAGACAAACTAAATTTTCTTTCGCTACAACCATGCCGAGTTTTCGATCGAGCGAACCAGCCACAGCAATTTGCGAGTTGAAAGCAAGCATTAAGCCAGCCACAATTAGAAAAACTCGCTTCATTTCAATTTGTAAACTCAATTAATCTTTCGCTGACCTTGATTTTTCAATGAACCCTACCCGCACCGAGATATAATTCTGCGACTTTGGGATCGTTGAGCAATTCGTTCCCAGGACCGGAAAAGCGATCGCGTCCCGTATCTAATACATAACCCCGATGTGCCATTGCCAAAGCTCTACGAGCGTTCTGTTCCACTAAGACAATTGCCGTTCCACCTTGGTTAATTTGTTGAATTTGTTCAAAGACACTCGATACCAATACGGGAGATAAGGCAGCACTCGGTTCGTCAAGTAATAATAAACTCGGTTCTAGCATCAAAGCTTTACCCATCGCGAGCATTTGACGTTCTCCCCCAGAGAGGGTTCCAGCTTTTTGCCGTCTGCGGGTGGCTAGAACCGGGAAAGTCCCATAAATTCTATCTTTTAAAGGAGCTAAAGCAGCTTTGCGAATGTATGCTCCCATTTCTAAATTTTCTTCGACGCTCAAAGAAGCGAAGACGTTAGAAATTTGCGGTACATAACACATTCCCATCTGCACGATTTGATTTGACTTCAAACCAGTGATACTGCGATTTTTAAACGTAACTTTGCCTCGATGTGGGCTGAGTAATCCAAAAATCGTTTTAGCTAGAGTAGATTTTCCCGCACCATTCGGACCAATCACCGCTACGATTTCTCCAGGGAAAATCCGAAAATTTACACCCTGGAGAATATCTAGGTCTTTGACGTAACCAGCCCAAACATCTTCAACTTCTAATAGAGGAGCAGAACTGTACATACCTCAAGGTTGGCTCTCAGCAATTAGCATTTAGCTTATCCCAGATTATGACTCAGCAAGTGCGATCGCTACCATTTAAATCTACCCCCTGCCTGCTAAGGAGTTTTCTGCAAGTCTGGTCTTTCTTCTGGGACAATCGCCCCTTCGACAGGACAAACTTGAATGCAGATGCCGCAGTCTATACAAGTCGTAAAATCGATCCAGTACCATTCTGTCCCCTTGATATTTTTCCCTGGACCTGGATGAATACATGCTACAGGACAGGCATCAACGCAATCCGCAACACCTTCGCAAACTTCAGTAACAATTGTGTGTGACATAGAGCGTTCCCTTAAAATGTTTTGCTTTGCAGCGCTAATGCTTTTTTTTGTACTCTAACAAAAAATTTCGTTGTCGTTAATTTTTATTACAGTTTCACTCATTTAATCTTAGCGAGTCGCGATCGGTATCGCTCCTGTAGCTGTAACTGACAATCTCCTGGCAATCTCTCAGATACTTAAACTAACAAAACATACATAGAATCATCTGGCTGATATTCCACTCGGTGTAATGTATAATACACTACATCTAATCCATAAATATGGGCATCTTTTGTGTAGTGCAATCCCGCTTTCTCCATCACGCGCCGGGAAGCTAGATGATGTGGTAGCGTCAGCGCTACAATCTTGCCTAACTGCACTTGCTCAAACCCATATCTCAAATTAGCTTTTGTCGCTTCAGTTGCTAGTCCTTGATTCCAGTATGTCCGATCGAGGCGATAAAGAACTTCTACTTCATTGCTGTCTGGCAAGCAATTGAGTCCGCACTGTCCGATTAATTTATGGTTGACGCGATCGCAAATTGCCCAAACGCCAAACCCGTGTTGCTGCCAATGGTAGGTAAAGTAGTTATAGGCTGCTTGAGCTGCTTCCTTTACTTGCTCCAGAGGTACGCTCCCCTTGGGAGAGTAACGGGTATATTCTGGATCGGCAAAAATTCGAACATAATCTTCTAAATCTCTCTCAGTAAAACACCTCAGTCGCAGTCGAGCAGTTTCAATTGCAGGCATGACTGTTTATTGCATCTCTACACATCTTGTAATATAAAAAAGCTGCTCCTCGCGATCGCACTATCGTAAACTAAGCCTTGCTTACTAATCAGGGAGTAGGGAGCAGGGAGCAGGGAATAGAGAAAAACTTACCTCTCGCCTCACCCCTCATCATAAATTTTTCTTTAAAACAGGCAAACTCCTATCGGAAAACAGGGGTTTTATGGCAGGATCTGTATAGTAGGCGAACTATGACATTTTGACGACAGGAAAACAAAAATGGCGCTTCAACTTGGCGATACAGTACCTAACTTTACCCAGTCCTCTTCATTTGGGGATATCGACTTTTACGAATGGGCTGGTAATAGCTGGGTAGTGCTTTTCTCGCACCCTGCTGACTATACCCCTGTTTGCACGACAGAATTAGGCGAAGTCGCAAAACTCAAGCCGGAATTTGACAAACGTAACGTAAAAGTGATTGCTTTGAGCGTTGATGATGCCGAATCTCACAAAGGTTGGATTGGCGATATCAATGAAACTCAATCCACAACGGTTGACTATCCGATTTTGGCAGATCCCGATAAAAAAGTTTCTGATTTGTATGGCATGATCCACCCGAACGCCAACGCTAAAGTTACGGTTCGTTCGGTCTTTGTGATTGACCCCGACAAAAAATTGCGCTTGACTATAACTTACCCACCTAGCACTGGTCGTAACTTTGAAGAAATCTTGCGCGTCATCGATTCTCTGCAACTAACTGATAACTACAGCGTTGCTACACCAGTGAACTGGAAAGATGGAGATGATGTAATTGTCGTACCTTCTATGTCAACTGAAGAGGCGAAGCAAAAATTCCCCAAAGGAATTCAGGAAGTTAAGCCATATTTACGGGTAACTCCTCAGCCCAATAAATAAATTCGAGAGTTCGAGAATTCCGATTGATGTAGAGACGTTACATGTAACGTCTCTACTTATTCGTGCGATCGCGGCTTATTGATAAAATTTTCTCTTGCTATTATCTCAAAATAAGTAATATTCCTTACTAAGGATACGCAAATTCTTAATAAAAGCAAGTAGGCGATCGCAAAACATACATTTTGCCTCCTTGTCCCCCCTGCTCCCTGCTCCCTACTCCCTACTCCCTACTCCCTTTTTTGATAGAATGCTACATCTATCGCTTTGGAGAGGGAAAACACCTTGCAAAGCCTACTACGCATATCAAAAATCATCGACACGATCGACGAATGGATCGGACGCTTCACGGCTGGCTTCGTCCTGCTCATGGTACTCCTCGGAGTCTGGAACGTTGTCGGTCGCTACATAGGACGGGCAGTAGGACAAAACTTGAGTTCTAACGCTTTAATTGAAGCTCAATGGTATTTATTCGACCTTGTATTTCTTTTGGGTGCTGCCTACACCCTCAAATATAACGATCACGTCCGAGTAGATATTTTCCATCGTAATTGGTCGCCCAAACTGCGAGCCTTAACCGATCTCTTAGGAACAATATTATTTCTAATTCCTTTTTGCATCATCGTGCTGGTTGTTTCTTGGGACACCATTCTTGTCTCTTGGAGAATTGGCGAAACTTCTCCCGATCCTGGTGGATTACTCCGCTACCCAATCAAAACGATGATTATCGTTAGTTTGGTGTTACTGATTTTTCAAGGGATTTCTGAAGCCATCAAAAACATAGCAATTATCACCAATCAAATGCAGCAGGAGGAACAGAGTGATAACCCTGGAACTGGACTATGAGTGGTTGGGTCCCTTGATGTTTGCAGGGGCGCTGGTACTGCTTTCTTTCGGCTACCCAGTTGCATTTGCTTTAGGTGGAGTAGCAATTTTATTTGGCTTGCTAGGTATTAGTTTGGGTGTATTCGACCCGATTTTTCTCACGGCAATGCCTCAGCGGATTTTTGGCATCATGGCTAATTACACGCTGCTGGCAATTCCCTATTTTATCTTTCTGGGTTCGATGCTGGAAAAGTCCGGTATCGCTGAGAATCTGTTAGAAACAATGGGAATTCTCTTGGGGCGATTGCGTGGAGGTTTAGCTTTAGCAGTCGTAGCTGTTGGGGCGCTACTAGCGGCAACAACGGGTGTCGTTGCTGCAACTGTGGTAGCAATGGGTCTAATTTCCCTCCCAATTATGCTGCGATACGGTTACGACAAACGATTAGCTACTGGCGTAATTGCTGCTTCTGGGACGTTGGGACAGATTATTCCTCCTAGCGTAGTGTTAGTCGTGTTAGGCGATCAGTTAGGCGTTTCTGTTGGAGATCTATTCATCGGTTCTGTCATTCCTGGTTTGATGATGGCAGGAGCATTTGCCATACATGTTGTAGTTGTAGCGTTCCTCAAGCCAGAAGTAGCCCCAGCGTTACCGGAAGATGTGAGGGCAGCAGCAGGAAAAAATTTGGGTAAACGAGTTGTACAGGTGATGATTCCGCCCTTGCTGTTGATTTTATTAGTGTTGGGCAGTATCTTCTTTGGCATTGCCACACCCACAGAAGCAGGTGCAGTAGGATGCTTGGGCGCAGTTATACTAGCCGGATTTAATCGTCGGTTAAGTTGGCGATCGCTCTGGCAAGTTTGCGATGTTACCCTGCGAATTACCAGCATGGTCATTTTCATTTTAATTGGCTCGACCGCTTTTAGTTTGGTCTTTCGCGGCTTGAATGGCGATCGCTTCATGTTTGACGTTCTGACCAACCTTCCTGGCGGCGAAGTCGGCTTTTTGTTCGTCAGTATGCTGGTGGTGTTTATCCTCGGCTTTTTTATCGATTTCTTCGAGATTGCCTTTATTGTCGTACCTCTATTTGTTCCCGTAGCGCAGAAATTAGGCTTAAACCTCGTCTGGTATGGCGTGGTATTGGGAGCTAACTTACAAACATCCTTTCTCACTCCACCTTTTGGTTTTGCTCTGTTCTATCTACGGGGTGTTGCTCCCCGCGAAGTTACCACCGGAGATATTTATCGCGGTGTAGTTCCGTTTATCATTCTGCAACTGCTCGTTTTATTGGCGATTATCGTCTTCCCTGGAATTGTTAGTTTTCTTCCCTCACTGATTCGCTGAACTCGTATCTGTCTGAGAGTCCGTGTGGCTGAGAATTCTGTTCACTGAAGCTGAGTCTGAGGCGATCGCATTGACTTCAAACAAGTTTAATTCAATCAAAATTGCAATAACTCCACCACAGTCGCAGGATAATGAAGATAGAAACACTATTTTTATTTGAGTTTTTACAGCCAATGGATAAAAATCTAGCAGCTGTCTATCTGCTAATCTTGTTAGTCCTGCTGGGCGGAACGGCACTTGCTATCTTTCGCCAAGTCTTTAAAACGCGCCGCGTTGAAGGTACTCTGGCACAACTGCAAAAAAAGTTGTCTCAAGCCCAAGGCACAGCCGAAGAATATTACGAGTTGGGTGGGATTTATTTAGATAAAAAACTTTACACCCAGGCGATCGCCAATTTTCAAAAAGCGCTCAAAGCAGTAGAGCAAGAAGAGCAAAACCCAGAAAATCTAGCTCTCATCTACAACGGCTTGGGTTATGCTTATTTTGCTCAAGAGCAATATGACTTGGCAATTCGCAACTACAAAGAAGCCTTGAGATTATATCCAAGCTATACTACAGCGCTTAATAACGTCGGTCACGCCTACGAACGAAAGAACTTGACTACCCAAGCACTACAAGCTTACGAGCAAGTATTAGAGTCAGAGCCAAAAAACAGTACGGCAAAACGACGGGCTGAGTCTCTTCGCAAGCGGGTTGCAACGTAACTAGGGGGTGAGGAGTGAGGGGTGAGGGAAAGCCTAGCCCCTCACTCCTCGCCCCTCGCCCCTCAAATTAAGCTTCTTTGTTGAAAAAGCCTTGAATTTGTCTGATTGCAGCAGGAGCAATGTTGAATAGCGCCCAGCTAGCAGCGGCGATTACTGGTAGCAGAACAAAAGCAACGCGCAGATCGATGTCCATATGTCTTCCTCTCTTAAATAGAGTTTAAAGATTTTTGAAATTTTCTCATCTTTAATTGTTAGCCGAAAACGACAAATTGACTAGTCCTTTTCAAAAGTCAAAAGCTAAAAGTCAAAAGTCAAAACAAGCTGCTCCCTCGTCTCCCTTGTTCTCGACTTACGACTTACGAGTTCCCCCTTGTCCCTATTCCCGATAAAACCCGATATCAGTGCCTTTCCCCGAATGGACGAGGGCGAGTTTTTCGTAGCGACGAGCGTGTTCGATCAATTCTGCGGCTTCGGTTTGGGAGACTTCCCGTAAAACTTTGGCAGGTACTCCGACAACAATCGATCGCGGTGGTACATCTTTACTGACAACTGCTCCTGCTCCCACAATGCTTCCCGCTCCGACTCTGACACCATCTAAAATTACTGCTCCAATACCGATTAAACTGCCCCGCTCGACGTAAGCTGAATGTACGACCGCCCGATGTCCTACCGTAACATAATCTTCCAAAACAGTCGGTTTCCCAGGATCGCCGTGTAAGATAGCGCCATCTTGAATATTAGTACACTCACCAATTTCAATCCTCTCGACATCGCCACGCACCACGGCTCCATACCAAATACTCGCACCTTTTGCCAGCTTGACAGCACCTATGACGACAGCATTAGCTGCAATGAAGGCAGCCGGGGAAAGATCGGGAATTGACCAGTAGGATTGGGCAGACACGGTAGAATGTTCTATATGATGATTAAGAATCATCGTTTAGCTTAAAACCTTAAGATTCCAAATCTATAAGGGTGTAGCTATTCTACACAAAAAATCGCAATGTGATAGTCTTTAGGAGGCGGTGGTGGGTCTAAAAAGCTCTAGTTGGTCGCAAAAACAGAATCGAACCAACGGCAGTGGTAGACAAGTCAGTATTCTGGTTTACGCCTCATGATCAATCCAGGCTTGCAGTACCCAATATTTGGTCCAGAAATTCCGTGTCCCCACTGTCGCCAACCGATCCCGGCGCTAACGTTGACGGATACTTATCTATGTCCGCGTCATGGGGCTTTTGAAGCCGATCCTAAAACTGGCGAATTAATTCATCTCCAGTCGGGTCGCCACTGGCGGCGTTGGAATAACGAGTGGTACAGACAACATACCCACCCAGATGGTATTAGGTTTGAAATTCACGAAGCACTGGATAGGTTGTATACACAGGGTTATCGCGCCACGCGGGTGATTATCGCTCGTCGCTATCAAGACTTAATTAGCGGTTACTTGGAGCGCAGTACCCCCTGGAAAGGGCAGTCCGACCAAACCAAACCCAGACTTTACGGCTTACCCGTAGAATTTAGCCCCGATCCTATAGATGAACCCTGCTGGGAAGTCATTAATTTCGATCTAGAGAAGGAACCAGGAGTCCCCGTCCGCTATCCCTACTTCCGATTATTTGAGTGAATAGGGAGTCGGGAGCAGGAAGTAGGGAGTAGGGGAAGAAAGTAGTTGTACATTCCCCCTTGTCCTCTTTCCCTCGCCCCTCGTCCCTCGTCGTCCCTCGTCCCTAGTCATGCACCACGCCTCAATTCGGACTGCCAATATTCACAAAGCGATCGCCTTTTACGAGCAGTTAGGATTTACTGTGTGCGATCGCTTTACCACGGGCTACACTCTGGCTTGCTGGATGGAAGGATTAGGGGGGCGGATCGAATTAATTCAAATTCCCCAGCCGCGCCCCGCCCCAGATGCGTTTGGGGACGAGCATTACGTGGGATACTATCACCTATCTTTCGATTTAACTGAGACTGCTATCGATTTACCAAGTTGGTTAACTTCTGTAAAGGAGCGATTTGCCCAAGCTGCTGAAACCCAACCAGAACAATATCAACCCTTAAAAGTCTTATTAGAACCCACGCAACAACAAATCGGCGATCGCGTTTATGAAGTCGCATTTATCGCCGATACTGATGGTTTACCCTTAGAATTTATTCGGACTTTACCCAAACTATAATCGGTCTAAACCTCAAGCTAACGCTAAAGTAGGAACGCTAGTTACAGTACTGCGCTTGTGGTCTGGATCGTAGAAGGGAAGAGATTTGATGCTGGCAGGGATGGTTTGCCCGTGAATTTCTACAGTCATTTTGGGGGCGAGGGAAGTTGTCGCTTGGGCGTAGTTGGACGATACACAAGCGATCGCAATGTAATTTTGACCTGCGGGCGACCAACAGCCGCTCGTTACCTGACCGATTGTTTGTTCTCCCACACGAAGAGGGAACTTTGTCCGCCAAGGAGTCCGTAAATCTTGTAGAAATAAAGATTGTTCGCCATAATTTTGATGCAAAAACTGGCGATCTAACTCCAATCCTACCAACTGTCGCTGTACCCCTTGTTCTTTTTCCTTCAGCAATGCTTCCCGACCGATAAAACTTGCCTTGCTAAAGTCTACAGTCCAAGCCAAGCTGACTTCTAGGGGAGAAACTTTTTCTGCGTCGGTTTGCGCTTGCCGAGAGGGAATGTAATCGTACTCGTACCAAATTAGACCAGCTTCAATTCTTGCCAAGTCCAGCGCATAGAAACCAGCAGGCTGAATACCTTCCAAGCTTCCTGCTTCCATCAAAATATCCCATAGGGCGATCGCATCTTTCGCTTCCGACCAGACTTCGTAACCGAGATCGCCCGTATAACCCGTGCGGGAAATCACCACCGGGATATCGCGAATTTTTGTCTCGACGAAATTGAAATACTTTAGCCCATCTAAGTTAGTAGCAGCAACTTGATTTAAGATAGTGCGGGATTTCGGTCCTTGTAAGGGAAGGGTGTTAGTCGTCAGGGTTTTATCTTGAATCTCGACTTGCAATCCTATGGCATTTGCCTGCACCCAATCTAAAGTTGGGGTATTGGTCGTCAGTTGAAACGTTGTTTCGTCAAAACGATAAACCGTACCATCGTCGAGCAACTTACCCTCAGCATCGCACAGAGCTGTATACATAACTTGCCCGATTTTGCACTTATTAATATTGCGCGTAATTAGTCGATCTAGTAACAACGCTGCATCTGCACCGCGAATGAGATAGACGTACAGTGGAAAGAAATCAAACAAAGCAGCCGTATTGCGAATTGCTAAATACTCGGGCATTACTGAGAAGTTATAAGTGTCTGCCATGATGTAACCTTCCCAGGACTGCCATTTGCGAGACTTACACAATGCTGCGACTCTAGGATATACGGGTGTTGGTTTTAACATAGTTCAGTTATCAGTTATCGGTTGACAGTTATCAGGGAACGGGGAACAGGGAGTCATCACTTCCGACTCCTGTACGGGCGGGTTTTGGGCGAAAATCCATTGCTACGAGCCGCGAATATGCTTGCTAAACCCGCCCCTACGACTTCTGTACGGGCGCACAGCTGTGCGCCCCTAGCGACTCCCGACTCCCGCTTCTTTTGCGGGTTGCATGAAATTGGGCGATTCGCTGAGCATGGTTCCTAGTCGTTTGATTTTTTCGACGAGGGCAACAGTGCGATCGAAGGTGACTAGGGGATTGATGAGGGTAAATTTTAGATATGCCCTGCCTTGGATTTCGGTCTGACCGATGACGGCTTTACCTGTCTGTAATAAGGCTTGTTTGATGCCCAAATTCACTGCGTTGGTGGAGCGATATCGAAAGACAACAGTACTCATTTCGGGGCTGACTGCTAGTTCTAGCTGCGGATCTTGCTCGATGTATGCTGCGATTTGCTGGGTTATGTCAATGCCGCGATCGACAACGCCAGCAAAGAATTCTCGCCCGAGGGAGCGAAAGGCAATATATGGTTTGACTGCATCAAACCGACGAGTGGTCTGAATTGATTTTGTCACTAGATCGGGAATGCCTTCGTCTTCGTTATGTTCTGGATTTAGGTAAGCAACATTCAGCCGCATCAATTCAAAGCGAGATTTATCTTTGAGCAAGAACAGACTACAGGGAATCGGTTGATAGAAGAGTTTGTGAAAATCGATCGTAATCGAATCGGCTTGGTGGATACCAGCTAGTTTCTGGCGATGGCGATCGCTGAGCATTAATGCTCCCCCGTAAGCAGCATCGACGTGCAACCAAGCATTGTGTTCGTGGGCGATCGCAGTCATTTCGGCGATCGGGTCGATGCTACCGAAATCTGTCGTCCCAGCTGTTGCGACAATGCAAATTGGAATCAAATTTTGGCGATCGATATCTTCCAAGCACTGCACCAAATGTTGCGAACAGAGGCGATAGTTCTTGTCAACTTTGACGCGCACGACTGCATCCATGCCCAAGCCTAAAATTGCTGCCGATTGTTGCACGCTAAAGTGTGCTACCTCCGAACAGAGAATCCGAAATCGCCCTGCTAAGTTTGGCAACCCGTGCAGCTGACTTGTAAATCCACGTTGCTGCAAAGCATAATCCCGCGCTAGCATCAGTGCCATAAAATTTGACTGCGTGCCACCACTGGTAAGAGTGCCGTCAGCGTTGGCATCGTAACCATATAATTGACACATGAAGTTAATCAAATTCTGCTCTAGTAATGTCGCTGCGCCACTTTGATCCCAAGAGTCCATCGACTGATTAAATGCCGAGATTAGCATTTCTGCTGCTAGAGAGGGAATTAAAACTGGGCAATGCAAGTGAGCTACGCAATCGGGATGATGCACGGCGATCGAATGGCTGAAGATCGCCTCTACAGCTTCTTGTAGAACTTGCTGAGTCGGGATTCCTTGCTCTGGCAGAATCTTTTGAGTGAGAAACTCGCTGAGAGTTGCGGGAGATAAGCCACTGAAGACTCGTTCCTGCTGGCTCAGGCAGTCCTGAATTAACTTCTGAGTTTGCTGTACAGTCTGAGCGTATTGGGCTAAGCTTTCAGGATTGTGGTTGAGAAAATGCTGTAAGTCCATTTTTTATTAAATGTTCTCCTGGGCAACAGCTGCAACTGCATCTCGGAAAATTTGACAGATGTCATCAATCTGTGGCGCTTCAATAATCAGAGGCGGTAGAAAGCGCACGACGCTGGAATTGCGACCACCTAGTTCGATAATTAAACCGCGATCGAGACACTCAGCTTGAAGTCGGCGGGCAAGATGTCTGACTTGTGCGGATAGTTCTACTCCTACCATTAGCCCCCGTCCCCGCACGTCGGCAATCAAGTGGGAAAATTCGGCTTGAATCTGCCATAACTGCATCTGAAAATGCATCCCCATTTGCTCAACATAGGTAGCGAGTTGATTTTCACGGATGTAGCGAATGGTGGCGAGTCCAGTCGCCATTGCAAGTTGATTTCCTCGGAAAGTGCCTGCGTGTGCGCCTGGTTGCCAAACATCTAATTCATCTTTGTAAAGAATGACTGCTAGCGGTAAACTACCCCCAACTGCCTTGGATAAAACGATGACATCAGGTATAATTCCAGAACGTTCAAAGGCGTAGAGCGTCCCTGTTCTACCTAGACCAGTTTGAACTTCATCCACAATTAAGGGAATGTTTCGTTCTCGCGTAATTCTGCGTACCTCTCGCACCCAAGCATCCGGTGCTGGAATTACACCCCCTTCACCTTGAACGATTTCCATGACTAAACCAGCTAAGGGGAGAATGCCACCCTCTGGATCGCCCAAGGTTGTCTCTAGGTATTGGCTACACTGTTGATAATCTTGCTCGCAGTCGCCCGCACCGATAGGATAGCGATGATGATAGGGGTAGGGGAAGAAATGAACATCTGGCATTAACCCTGGAACTTGCATTTTGGGACCTAAACTTCCCATCAGTGCCAAAGAACCGTGAGTCATACCGTGGTAGCCACCGCGAAAAGCACCAACTGCCCGTCTACCTGTTGCCGTCTTGACTAGCTTGAGTGCAGCTTCAACGGCATCGGAACCGGAAGGACCGCAGAATTGAATTTTGGCATTTTTGCTAAATTCTGCTGGCAAGGACTCGAATAACTCGGAAACAAACTCATCCTTAATTGGCGTGATGAGATCCAATGTCTGCATGGGCAGATCGTTATTGAGTGCGTCGTAGATTGCTTGCTTGACGGCTGGGTGGTTGTGTCCTAAAGGTAATGCACCCGCGCAAGCTAAGCAGTCGATGTATGTTTTGCCATCTACGTCTTTAACGTAAATGCCCTTAGCTTCTGATAGTGCTAAACCCAAGTTTCGAGCGTATGTTCGCGCGTTTGATTCGCGGCGAGCTTGCCTTTCTAAAATGGGAGTCGAGCGCTTGATAATAGTTACCATGAATAGTCCTGAGTAATTTGTGAATGAGTTAAGTCAAGAGAAATAACATAGCTTGCAGCACAGCACTAGTCTGAGATAGCTGAGGTGCAAGAACTATACCAGAGCTAAAAAAGTGGCTTGAGCGTTTTTAACTCTACTGAGTTGAGTAAAAGCAACTATTTCTACAGCTCTTAGCTGTCAAAAATAAATTTTTTCGCCATACTTTTTACCTATGTTTGGCAAAACCTCGAACTGAAGGTGACTCATGCACTGCTATCAACATAGGTCGAACTCAGATGAAAAGCTATGCATATAGCCTTCTAAAATTACTGAATATGTATCGATAAGAGATGAAGGATAGCAGATAATTTTGACATAAATTAATGAGTTTTGACTCAATACATAATGTAGATACTCAAGTAACCAAAAGTCACTTTTTTATATCTAATTTATGTTGTTTGAGTTAGGTGAGTTTAAAAATCCTTATAGCAAAGATTTAAACTCGTTATGATTCGATAATTTCATTATTTCTTAAGATTGTCAACTAGTATTTTCTGGTAGACATAAAATTAATTAATGTTAGTTTTTATACTTAAAGTTTATACGTAAAATTACTTAAACAGAGTTCGTGCAAGGCAACAAAGTATGAATTCATGCAGATTTGGGCAGTTTGTTTTCCATGAAATACAAGCAGAATTGAAAAGTATCTGTTAAATCATTAAATACTATGCAGCAATTGTATCTATCTATTCAGCACAAGGCTAATGCATGTAATCTGTGTTCGAGAATGCTGCAAAATATCAG
>NZ_JBOFLP010000257.1:0-14776 GCF_051657925.1 Chroococcidiopsis sp. | reverse complement strand
CTGGAATACGGCGCAACAGCGATCGCATGACTTTGAGGGCTTTGCGAATGCAAAATGCCACAACCTCAGTAGCAGACGGCAAGCTAGCCACAGCTACGCATAAAGTAGGTGCGCCTACACGGATCGGGATTTCCATTAGCACAAAAGTGAGTAAAAAAGCAGTCGTTCGCAATCGAATTAAGCGACAACTGCGGGTTGCCTTTCGCTGTCTATTGCCCCGTATTTCACCTGGATGGTTACTGGTGGTTATCGTTCAACCATCAGCAGCGCAGCAGGAGTGCGTAACCAAACAATTTCTGCAAGAATTAGAGCAGTTATTGGTAGCAGCCGAGGTGCTTAATGGGAATTCGTGAAGAAGTTTACTACGAAGGTGGTCCTCATATCGGGGATCTCTTTATTAATTTGCTCATCGGGCTGACGCTGATTGGTATCCCCTTGACAGTTGGTGCAATTGTACGGGCATTGTGGTTGCGCTACCGCATCACAAATCGCCGTATTTCTGTTACAGGCGGCTGGATGGGGCGCGATCGCACCGATATCATTTATGCTGAAATTGTCAAAATTGTGAAAGTACCGCGCGGATTCGGTTTATGGGGCGATATGGTACTAACTTTAAGAAACGGTAGCCGTTTGGAAATGCGGTCAGTTCCCAAATTCCGCGAACTATACGACTATATCAGCGAAAAGGCAGCAGAAAAAAATCCTCAAGTCAAAACTAAAGCTACAACTTGAGAATATTATGTAAGCAATTAGTAGTTCTCTATTGGGCAGTTCTCTGTTGTTAGTTATCGATCGCTTGTCATTGGTGGGCAAATGACCGATGACAAATGACCGATGACTAAAATCGGATAGATTAGATTCAGACGAATGACAAATTATTTCAGGTTGACTTCAAGATAATGGATTTTGGTATAGGGTTTCTTTCCAACAACGTCATGTTGCCGATCCTAGATTTTTTCTACGGGATCGTGCCGAGCTACGGGTTGGCGATCGTAGCCTTGACACTGGTGATTCGCTTTGCGCTCTATCCGCTGAGTGCCGGATCGATTCGGACGATGCGCCGCACGCGAGTTACTCAACCTTTGATGCAAAAGCGCGTCAAAGAGATTCAAGAGCGTTATAAAGACAATCCTGCCAAAATGCAGGAGGAAATGGGCAGTGTTTACAAAGAATTTGGCAATCCATTGGCAGGATGTTTGCCAGTCTTGCTGCAAATGCCCGTACTGTTCGCCCTATTCGCGACACTGCGGGGCTCGCCGTTTTCGGATATCAACTATAACGTCAACCTGCAAGTCTTTCCCCAAGAACAGATCGAACGCATTCAGCCGCAGGCTTTTACCACTCCGCCGCAAAATATTTACATTACCGATGGCGTTCACGCTCGCGTTGCGGCGATCTTGCCTAGTGGTAATAAATTGGTTGTCGGGGACAAAACCAAATTTGATTTTCAAACTCCAGAGGGCAAGCCTTTCTCAGCTCTAGTAGCAGAGTATCCCGATACCAATCTCGCCCCCAAATGGAAAGTCACTAAAGGGGAAGAAAGGGTAAAAATCGATGAAAACGGTAATATCGAAGCCCTTCAACCAGGTGATGTGACAATTCAAGCAACAATCCCTGGACTTGCAGCTAATAAGGGCTTTTTATTTATTGATGCCCTCGGTAGAGTCGGCGCTTTTGATGAAGACGGAACGATCCATTGGGATATTGTGGCAATGGTGATTGGTTTTGGTCTAAGTCTCTATCTCAACCAAGTTCTATCCGGTCAAGGTTCTACCTCTAACAATCCCCAACAAGATACAGTCAACAAGATCACCCCAATTATTTTCTCAGGGATGTTTTTGTTCTTTCCGCTGCCTGCTGGCGTGTTGATGTACATGCTGATTGCAAATATATTCCAAACACTCCAGACATACATTGTTTCCCGCGAACCCCTACCAGAAAACTTACAAAAGCTTGTCGAAGCAGCAGATGCTAAAGCAGGAGACGATGCAGGTCGTCAGTCGCTTCCTTTTGAACCAGGGCGGAAGAAAAAAGAAAAACCTTCAGGCTAAATCATGAGTGACGAGCAGATCGGGCAGCGGGGTCAGCAATGGCTAGAGCAACTCCTGCAACTGTCAGGAGTCTCTACTCAAGTTACAGCTAAATTGCAAACCCCAAAAACAGCAAACAGCGACCCAGAAGAACACGATAGTTATTGGCTGACAATCGAGCAGACTGATTTACCACCAGAGCAAGTCCAAGCTTTGATTGGTGCGGAAGGATCGGTTCTAGATGCCATTCAGTATCTTGCTAATGCTACCCTGAATTTAAACCAACCTCAGGAACGGCAAGCCGCTTATATAATTGAGCTGGATGGCTATCGCTTGCGGCGACAAGCAGAAATTCAAGCGATCGCCACCTCAGCCATAGAACAAGTCCGTACCACAGGACAAGAGGTGGAGATCAAATCTCTTTCGTCCGCTGAAAGGAGGCAAATTCATACTTTTTTGAAGGATTTTCCCGATTTAGAAAGTTTTAGTCGTGGCAAAGAACCGCATCGTCAGTTGGTGATTCGCACGATCGGCAGTAGCTAGACTAGAAATAAATTCCGAATTTTGGAATTCGGAATTTTAGACAATGAGATTTAGAATTATTTGACTTACAACTGGCAGTCCTATGGAGGCTATTTACATTCCTCATCTGACCACAGCACCGCAAAAAACTAGGGTCATCGAGGTTGATGAGTTCTTACCCGACTTAGACACCCTAACTCCGGTGCGCGGTCAGGTGCGCGTGCAACACGGTGGCAATTACTTAGAGGTTTCAGCTCAGGTAGAAACCATCGTTACCTTGACTTGCCATCGCTGTTTGCAACAGTATAACCATCGCCTGAAAGTGGAAACTTCAGAAATTATTTGGCTAGATCCAGAAGCAGGTAAAGAAGAAACTGCGATCGAGTTGGAAGTCGCATTTGAAGATCTGGTCGAAACTTTACAGCCTACAGGTCATTTCGAGCCTGGGGAGTGGTTGTACCAGCAATTATGTCTAGCCATGCCTCAGCGTCAGTTGTGTGACAGTCTGTGTCAGGGTATTCAACTATCGCCGCAGCCAGAAGAACCGTCAGAACCATCGAGCGATCGCCGCTGGGCATCTTTAGAATCCCTGAAAAATCACTTGTCTAATTAGGGACAAGAGTTTTGTAGGATATGAGACAAGGGAGAAGTCGTAAATCGTAGGGGCGGGTTTAGCGAAGGATTGTCATATGAGGCAAAAAGTCTTGGCTCAAAACCAGCCCGTACAGAAGTCGTAAGTAAGAAACCTCTTACCTCTTCACTCTTACCTCTTCTCACGCACCACGCACTACGCACCACGCACCACTCATATGAGCTTCCGCGAAGAGTTTGCACTGTTGCTACGCGCCCGCTACCCGATCGTCTATATTCCTACCTATGAGGAAGAACGAGCGGAAGTAGCGATTCGGGAAGAAGCCCGCATCCAAGGAAATCGCGCTGTCTATACTTGGGATTTTGTCGATGGCTACCAAGGTAATCCTAACGATGCTGGATTCGGTCGTCGCAATCCTCTACAAGCTCTAGAATTTGTCGAGAAACTGCCCGCTTCGGCTCCGGCAGTTTTTATTTTGCGTGATTTTCATCGCTTTTTAGAAGATGTTTCCGTGTCGCGCAAACTCCGCAATTTAGCGCGGGCACTCAAATCGCAGCCGAAAAATATCGTCTTGCTGTCGCCACGAATCGTCACTACGGAAGAATTGGGTGAAGTTTTAACCATTTTAGAATTTCCCCTACCCGCTGCCGCTGAGATTAAGTTGGAGGTAGAACGCCTTTTGGCAGCCACAGGGCAATCTTTAGAAGCTAAAACGGTAGATGAACTCGTGCGTTCGTGCCAAGGATTATCCATCGAACGGATTCGGCGGGTACTAGCAAGGGCGATCGCCTCTCACGGAGAGATTCAACCGGAAGATGTCGAATTGGTTTTGGAAGAAAAGCGCCAGACCATTCGCCAAACTCAAATTCTTGACTTTTACCCTGCCACCGAAAAAATTTCCGATATTGGTGGTTTAGACAATCTCAAAGATTGGTTGTTACTTCGGGGTGGAGCATTTAGCGAACGCGCTAGGGCGTATGGTTTACCACATCCACGCGGACTCATGTTAGTTGGAATTCAGGGAACGGGTAAATCGCTAACAGCTAAGGCGATCGCCCATCACTGGCACTTACCTTTATTACGCTTGGACGTGGGGCGATTATTCGGTGGTTTGGTCGGAGAATCGGAATCTCGCACCCGACAAATGATTCAAGTCGCAGAAGCCCTATCTCCCTGTATCCTTTGGGTAGATGAGATCGATAAAGCTTTTGCAGGGTTGGGAGCAAAAGGCGATGCTGGCACGACTAGCCGCGTCTTTGGAACATTTATCACCTGGCTCGCGGAGAAAACTTCTCCCGTGTTTGTCGTTGCTACTGCCAACGATATTCATGCTTTACCACCCGAGATGTTGCGTAAAGGCAGATTCGACGAAATCTTTTTTGTTGGTTTACCAATTCAGGATGAACGCAAAGCAATTTTCACCGTCCATTTATCTCGCCTGCGATCGCACAATCTCAAAAGTTACGATCTCGATCGCCTTGCCTACGAAACTCCTGATTTTTCTGGGGCAGAAATCGAGCAAACAATCGTGGAAGCCATGCATATCGGCTTCAGTCAAAATCGAGACTTTACTACTGACGACATTTTAGAGGCGGCGAGTCAAATCATTCCCCTTGCCCGTACTGCCCAAGAACAAATTCAGTTTTTGCAAGATTGGGCAGCAGCTGGAAAAGCTCGCCTTGCCTCTAAACACAGCAGCCTGAGCAACCGAATTCAGCGGCAATTGCAGTAAGTAAAGAGGGAGCGCACGAGCAGGGAGCAGGGAAGAACTTACCTTCCAATCGCGCCCAAATGACAAATGACAAATGACCAATAATTAAAAAATTATCCAAATTCAGACGATTATGCTAGGATTCGTGCTGTAGTAATCATGGGACAATAGTAGGGTATCGCCATGACTTTGGCAGGAGTAGCTAAATTTGTCCTGGGTGTTAGCTTAGCGCTTGCGATCTTGGCTGGTGGTAGCGCCGCAGTTGCTTTGTATTTTATGTATAGAGTCACAACTCATCCGCCTAAGCCAACTTTTGCTAACGAACTCAACCAAAAACCAAAAGCTGCGCCTGCTCCGAAAAAGCAAGCACAGCCTGAAATGTCTAATCCCGATAATACTAATAACGCCGAATCTACGACCGAGAAAGCGAATTCTGACACTAATTCTACTGAACCTCTAGCGCCAGGAACCTATAGAGCTAGGGTGTCTTGGGAAAAAGGCTTAAGTCTCCGTGCCGAGCCTGGAGCGGGTGCTGAACGCATCGGCGGGTTGGAATACAATCAACAGATCGTAGTTTTAGAAGAAAGTCCAGATAAAAATTGGCAACGAGTTCGCTTATCGGATAGCGATCGCGAAGGCTGGATCAAAGCAGGTAACATCGAGAAAATACAGTGAAGAGCAATCGGCGCTCGACAACCGACAATCAATAACACTAAGATTCTAGATCGGCAACAACGCTCTTTGACAAGAAGGACAAACAGCATGAATTGTTAGTTGGCAATCGAGCAAATGATACCCTTCCTTTTCAGCTGTTTTTGAGCCAGTTTTTAAGATGGAATCGTTTTTAAACTCGATTGTTTTATTGCACCTAACACAAATTAAATGGTGGTGGTGGTGAGGGTAAGGTTGATTGATCTCGTAATGTTTATGTCCCTCGCCTAACTCCAGCTCACGCAGAATTCCCATCCGCGCCATTAACTTGAGAGTGCGATAAATAGTTGACAGACTGATCCCTGCTGCTTGAGTTTCTAATTGTTGGTAAAGCTCTTCCGCACTTAGATGTTTTCCTCTAGGTAGTTCTTGAAAAACCTGTAGGATCGTTTCACGTTGCGGTGTGAGTCGCCAACCTCGCTCGTTGAGTTCTGCCTTAAGTGAGGTAGCTGAGTATGCAGTCATAACCACCTTTTTAAGCAAGCTTAATAATTGATAAGTATAGTCAATTATTGTTTGAAGTGTCAACAAGCCATAACTATTGAGAATGATTTTTAAGAAAAGAGAGTTGTAGTTACAGATAATAAAAATCTTCTGGCTAAAAAATAGGCAGAAGAGGTGAAGAATGAAGAATGAAAGTGAATCTAACTAGGTTGTAAAAAACACGGTCACGATCCTTCACCCTATCGATGTTGTTAGCTCAAATTGTTAGCTCAAGGACTCTAAGTAATCCCGCACGCGGTTGCGCCGTTTGGGTTGCCGTAGCTTTTGTAGTGCTTTAGATTCAATTTGGCGCACTCTTTCCCGTGATAAGTCTAAAGCGCGTCCAATTTCGGCTAGAGAGTAACAGTGTCCGTCTCCTAGACCAAAGCGCATCAAAATCACATCTCGTTCGCGATCGGTCAAATCTGCTAGGAGTTGCTGTAAATCTCGATGCAGAGCTTCACGCATGAGTAACTCTTCAGGGGAAATACTGTCGTTTTCGAGTAAATCTCCTAACTCAGTATCTTTTTCCTTCCCAACTTTTGTTTCCAAAGATACGGAACGAGGAACTCTTAGTAGCACTTCCCGTACTTGAGGCGCAGTCATCTCCAATTCTAAGGCAATATCTTCGATAGTAGGGGTACGACCTTTTTCTTGCGCTAGTTTGCGCTGAGCTTTCTTGATTTTATTCAGTTTTTCTGTAATGTGAACTGGAAGACGGATAGTACGGCTTTGGGTAGCGATCGCGCGGGTAATACCTTGACGAATCCACCAATAAGCGTAGGTGCTGAAGCGATACCCCTTCGTGGGATCGAACTTTTCTACCGCTCTTTCTAACCCCAGAGTTCCTTCTTGAACCAGATCCAGCAGTTCCAAACCGCGATTTTGATACTTTTTCGCAACTGAAACCACCAGGCGTAAATTCGCCTTGATCATGTGTTCTTTGGCATGAATACCTTCGTTTTGAATTTGCTCTAGTTCTTCGACGGTGATTTTGGCAATTTCAGCCCAACGGCGTTTTCCAACTGCCAAAGCGGGTTTGAGTTCCATCACAGATATACCAGCACTAGCAGCCCATCTTTCTAAAGAGGGGCGGTGTCCTAGTTCGGAAGTCAGTCGCTCTTGGGCTTCAATTAAGGTGATGTATGTTTTGATAATCGAGTCGTCCTTTGCTGCATGACTGACGCACAGCGCCCGCATTCGCAAATAACGCTGCACTTTTTGAGCTTCGGAAACTTCTTCATCTCTTTCTAGCAGGTGGACGCGACCGATCTCTTGCAGGTATAAACGAACTAGGTCTGTAGTCCGACGGGTAACACCAGGTTGTAGGCTCTCCCGATCGTTAGAGTCAATATCCAAAGTCAGTAGGTCATCCACGCCCAGATCGGTATCATCTTCTGGATAATCTGACCGAAAGCGCTGGGGTACTGATTGGGGTTCGTAGGCTGCGTCCGCGTAAAAAGATAGTGCTTGCATAGGGGTTATCTCAACTGCTCCAGGTGACAATAGACTTCACTCGGTTGCTTCTTGTTGCTGATGCTATTGTTCCCAGCGATCTTGGCGAACTAACATCTTGCTGCTAGATTTACGAGGAAACTTGACGATCGCGCCCACTAACTTCAGGAATAACTCCAAGTTTTCTAGTGAAATTGAGTACGAACTGATACTTATATGGATGTTAGGATTGCGGAAACTTAAAGCAGCAATTCGGGATTAATAGATGATTGAAAGGTTGGAAAGTTTTGCCAAATAAGCGTTTCAAGAATAAAAGTGGTTTGAGATCGATGTGTGCGATCGCACCCCAGTGTAAACTACAGTTTTTGCCTGAGAAATTTCGGAGAATCAGCCGCGATCGTGTAAAGTTTTATGAAATTTGTGTGGATTTACGTAGGAGCGATTCGGTCGAACCATCGCCTCTACAATAATTCCGATTTGAGGTCGCGCAGCATCAGTGCTTCCAACGCTTGCTTGGGTGTAATTTCCGCTTGCAGGAGACGATAAACTTCAGCCGTAATCGGCATATAAATGTCTTGCTGGCGAGCGCGTTGCATGAGTACCTGAGTCGTATTCACGCCTTCAGCCGTTCCTTCTAGGTGAGCGAGAATTGCGGACAGGGTTTTACCTTGGGCGAGTTGATATCCCACCTGATAGTTACGACTGAGGGGACTGTTACAAGTTGCCAGCAGATCGCCCAAACCAGATAGACCGTAAAAAGTTTCTGTTTTTGCTCCCCAGCTGTTGCCGATCCGGATAATTTCCGTCAATCCACGGGTGACGAGTGCAGCTTTAGCATTTGTACCCAACTGCAAACCATCGCAAACACCCGCCGCGATCGCCATTACATTTTTCAGCGTCCCCCCCAACTCTACGCCCAAAGGATCGGAATTGGTATAAACGCGGAACTGTGGTGAGGAAAAGACTGCTTGCACTGCTACTGCGGCGTTGTCGTCAGTACTACCAGCGACAGTTGCAGCGGGTAATCCCTGTTGAATTTCCTTAGCTAAATTAGGACCGCACAGTACAACTACCGAGCGATCGGGAAAAGCCGCCTGCCAAATCTGAGCTGGGGTGAGAGTTGTGACAGGATCGAGTCCTTTGGTTGCCGTGACAAAAATTGTTGCAGGTAAAAGAGGTAAAGTCTGAATTTCTCGAACGACTGTTGCTACACCCTGCATTGAGACAGCAGAAACAACTACATCCGCACGTTCGATCTCGCTAGGCGAAATTGCCCCATTGCGCCGCGATCGCACTTGCACGCGATGACCGTTAGCTGCTGCGAGCGATGCTAATGTCGTTCCCCAAGCCCCAGCACCGAGAACCACCACTGACTTTGGATTTTGGGTTGAGTGTTGGCGATCGCTAGCGAGAGACTGGGATTTTGAATGAATCACAAATCTAAAATCTCAATTATGACTCAATTTTTAGAGCGGATTTTACCTGAGAGTCTCGCTCCCTAGTCTAGGTTAACTCGATCGATCCGCCCCAGTCTATTGAGGATAACGAAAGAAAACTGGTAGAGCGACACCATGTCAGTAGCATAGAGATAGCATAATCGGTCAAACTCCACAATCGCTACTTTCGCTGAAATCGCAATAAGTTTTGTGTTAAGAATTTTCAGCTCCCAAGATAAACTATAGAATTTTTTAATGAAGCCCCCCGAACTCGATCGAGATTTTGAAGCGTTATTAGACTACCTCAAATGCAACCAAGGTTGTGACTTGACGGGCTACAAACGCCCTACCTTAATGCGGCGTTTTTCTTGCCGAATGCAGCAGCTCCACATCGAGCGCTATCAGGACTATTTACAGTATTTGCAAAGTCATTCTCAAGAGGGGATGGCGCTTTTAGACTCCATACTCATTAACGTTACTAGTTTCTTTCGCGATCGCGAAGCTTGGGATTATCTAGCCAGTGAGATCGTGCCTAAAATTATTGCTAGCAAACAGCCTGACGAACCGATTCGCGTTTGGAGTGCAGGCTGTGCTTCTGGGCAGGAAGTTTACAGCTTACTCATATTGTTTGCAGAAGCTTTGGGAATTGAGTCGTGTTTGCAGCGAGTTCAACTCTATGCTACCGATGTGGATAAAGTCGCCCTTCAACAAGCACGACAAGCGGTCTATCGCGCAAATGAAGTGAAAGGACTTGCTCCAGATTTACTCAAGAAATACTTTGAGCCAACCGAGCAAGGCTATGCTTTCGATCGCAGACTTCGCCGTAGGGTCATCTGTGGTTGTCATAACCTAGCTGAAGATGCACCGATGTCCAAAATTGATTTACTGACGTGCCGTAATACGCTGATGTATTTCAATCCAGATATCCAAGCAAGCGTTCTGGTTCGCTTTCATTTTGCGCTGAAAAACAACGGCTTTCTCTTTTTAGGTAAGCATGAAACACTGACCGCTCGAAGACCGATTTTCATGTTAGTCAATATAAAGCATCGAATTTATGCGAAAGGACTGCATTTGGGGTTAGGCGATCGCCTCTCAATCAATCCTAAATCTCGCCCCAAGGAAGTCAGCGATTCACTAGTCTCCCAACTGTGCTTTTGGCAAGCCGCATTTGAGACAAGTCCTTTTGCTCAGCTATCGGTCGATCTGAATAATCGTTTGGTTGCTGCTAACGAACGGGCAAACTTTTTATTTAGATTAACGCTCTCCGATTGGAGCCTTCCTTTTTCAGAACTTGCACCCGGAAAGTTAGCGAGTTCCCATGTTGCGATCGGCAAATTTTACTGCGATCGTCGTCCAGTCAATTTGAAAAATATTAAGTGGACAACTTCAGAAGGAACAAAATATCTCGATATTTTTATCGCACCTGTTTTCAGCACAAATAATAATTTGCTGGGAGTTAACTTGACCATCATCGATGCAAGCGATCGCCAACAACTCGTAGAAAAACTGGAATACAAATATTCGGAATTAGTCAGAGTTTTGGAAACATGCCAGGAAACAAAAACGGCACTTGAGACAACTCGCATCGAGCTTGAAGAGACTCACAAAGAATTAGAAGCATTACATCAAGAAATACAATTTATCGAAAGAGATAGGCAATTTAGAAATTGATAGCAATTGCGATCGCTCCGCCTGTCTTCATATCTTAAATTACGGGACTGATACGTCTCGAACGCGCGACTTAGCGCTTTAGGAGGCACTATTTATATAATAAATTCACAGGCATTCTAGCCTATTAAGACTTACATCTGATGGCTGCGCCGTACTTCTGTAATCTGATCTGCCACATCAAGTACGGGTTGAGACATATTCGATCCGGTCAGAATTACATCTACATGCTTGGGGCGATTTTGAATAAAATCTAAGACTTCTGTTAGAGGAATTAAGCCAAATTCAACGGCTACGCTCAATTCATCCAATACTACTAATGAGTACTGCCCTTGAGAAACAACTTGGCGCGTATGCTGCCAAAGTTCTTGTAAAGAACGGTTTTCGGATTCGTCTAATTGTGGCGTGTCAATGCAGCGGGGAAGATTGCAGCGAATCCAATCCAGGTTTTGCCCTAACTTAACTGGATGACAATGACCCTGATTTATCCCACCTTTGAGAAATTGGACGATGAGCGCTGGAGTCCCTTGACCGGAAACCCTTAAAGCCTGTGCCATCACGCTTGTCAAAAAGCTACGACGAGAGCAAGTAAAGACTTGTACTAATCCTTCAACTATGTATGGTGGTTGGCAAGGAGAATGAACGGTTGGGGTTTCTAGCTGGGCAATCATAAAGTCACTTTTATCCAGATGCTTGAGTTAAAGCTGAGTTCGGGCAAACCGCAATATTACGATATATAGTGTAGTCTTGCAGAATACTCCTTAGTGAAACACTACATCTACGTTTTAGTCAATAGGAAACTATCCTCTGGGATCGCAATATCGCTACTATAAGTCCCAGTTGGCGGAGATTCTGTTGCAGCATTTTGACTTTTGACTTCCCAGCATAGCGAGCGCCCTCCACATATTCCACGCCAAAAGTTTACAAAAAATTAAGCCTAGCGAAAGTGTTAACTGTATGCTCGACCCTGTATTCTGATTTAGGTCACTACAGCTAAGAACCATGACCTGGGAGCGTTTGGATAATCGGTTAGCAAATCAACTGCGTCCTATCAGTTTTACACGGGATTTTACTTGTTTTGCCACTGGCTCTGTTTTAGCTCAGTGCGGCGATACTCAGGTGTTGTGTAACGTATCAATTCAGCCTGGAGTCCCCAGATTTCTAGAAGGTTCGGGCAAGGGTTGGCTGACGGCTGAATACAGAATGCTTCCCACTGCTACCCACCAACGCCAAGAACGAGAAACCTACAGGCTGTCTGGACGGACGCAGGAGATTCAAAGGTTAATCGGACGCAGCTTGAGAGCCGGACTCGATTTAGAAGCATTGGGAGAGCGTACAGTCACCGTAGATGCTGACGTATTGCAGGCGGATGCAGGTACGAGAACCACGGCAATTACAGGTGGGTTTGTGGCGCTTGCCGATGCGATCGCCAAGCTTTTAGAACGGGGAGATCTGACGCGATCGCCCATCCGTCACCAAATTGCTGCCGTCTCTGTAGGTTTGCTCCAAGGGGTGCCATTTCTAGATCTCAACTACCAAGAAGATGTCGCCGCCGATATCGATTTCAACGTGGTCATGAACAACCAATTAGAAATTATCGAACTCCAGGGAACCGCCGAAGCAGGTAGTTTCAGCCGCACTCAACTGAATCAAATTATGGATTTGGCAGAACTTGGGATTAAAGATTTACTAGCAGCACAACGTCAAGCCTTGGGCGATTTCACTTTCTAGATGAAAGCTCTTGTTGCTAGGTTAAAAACATAAGAAGGAGGGTAGAATATGGTTCGCAGTTGTGGTATTATCTACTTTATAATGGGAATATTTTCGTTTTTTTGAAAAGCGGTTAGATTTCCATTATGAAGTAAACCATCTAGGTAATCAATAGTATAATATCACGAGCGATCGTATTACTAGTTACATATTTGTACAGGAATATTTGTAATAGAAATCCAAGTGTAGGTGGGCATTGCCCACCTTATTTACATAATTATTTCACGCTATCTAAATCGGTAGAAAGCGTTTTCAAGCTAGTCAATACAGTATCTCGTGCAGGTTGGGCTTTGCTCAGTCCAGAGTTAACATCTTTCACCCCTGCTTCTAGCCTTTGGTAGGTATCAGGAGAGTTTTGTTGCACGCTACCACCAAACTTATACCAAGTTTGACGAGCAGCACCAAAAGCAGTTTTTGCAGTCGCAAAATCCTTCGATTCTAAGGCAACTACTGCCTTAGCCAGTTCGTCTTTCATGGCTAATAAGTTGCTTTGAATAGTCGTAGCATTGCTATTAGCTGTCTCCGTAGTGTTAGTGTTAGTAGCAACTCCAGAAGTGCTATTCGTCAGAAGACCGTTGAATGCAGTTGACAGTCCCTGTAATTCTGTCGTGAGTTTTGCCACATTTGGCGAACCCGATTTCAGATCTGTGGCAATAGTCGTAATTTTCTCGCCAATCGTTTTCGTAGCATCAGGAGATACCGTCTTCAGAGTACCTTCTAATCCTTTCCAGCTATCTTGCAGCTTAGTAAATTCTGTTTGTGCTGCTGTAAAGTTACCAGTTTTTACAGCAGATAGAGTTTGCGCTGCGCCATCAGTTAGGGGACGAAGAGTTTCTTTTAGATTTCCCAAATTCCTCAACGCACTTGTTGTTTTGCTAGCCACATCTTGTGTTTGCTGAGCCATGTTTTGAGCTTGGTTGGTTTTATCTTGAAGTTGTGAGGCTTGCTGTTGTACTCCGGTACAGGATGCTAGGAATAAGGAAGCAGCCAGAGTTAAACCTAAATTTGGGCAAATTTTCTTCATAATTCAAGATTTTGTCAGAATTTTCACTCTAAGCGAGCATCTTACAAAATGAATTATTGTTTGCATATAGTTAACTGATTAGCTTGATTTATCAGTCATTATTTCATTTAAAAATAAAAATTACTTAGGCTGAAAATGTCGCAAATTGCAGTACAATTTTGACTATTTTGCTAGGAGTTTAGCCTTCTAACTAGGCAATCGATTGTAATTTCTTATAGAATGCTTCTAAGAGAAAGCTAGTAAAAAAATCTTCAAGTTTTTTAATTAAAATTGAAATTTTACGAATTTTTGAATTTAAAAATCCGACTCAAAGTATCCGTTTATTTCCCTGGGTGCGATCGTCTTTATGCAAAAATTTATACAGTAACTTTAGGCAAATACTGCAATACATTTGCTGAGATAGTGGTTGCACGTTCAAAATAGAAAGTATTATTTATACAAAAATTTATCCAGATTGTTGACAGTCATCAGCAGTATAATAACTTTTGGATTCGTCGTGAACTATAAAAATTGCTCCTCGTTCGATCAAATCTTGTCTCTCAGTCTCAGATAGCCAATAATCATCATCAAAACGAGCGCCTTTGACAATTGCACCATTTAAGTTAGTATTCTCCCAAACAGCAAAACATAGAATGGCGTTACTCAGATTCGCATTACTCAAGTTAGTATTAACTAACTTAGCTCCAAATAAGTTTGCATTACTCAAGTTAGCACCACTGAGATCTGCATTATTTAAGTTAGCCGAGTGAAGAAAAAAGTCTTTCAAATTCATATGTTGAAAATTTGTATTACTTAAGTCCGCACTAGGCTTGAAATTTACACCCTCTAAATCTGCGCCTCGAAAATCAGTACCGCTTAAACTAACGTCTCTAAAGTCAATTTCTTTTAGATCGAATTCTCGCGCTCCTTGATTAACAATTTTCCAGATAAGACGATATTTCGGATCTAATTTAGTCTCTTCGTTGATAATACTGCCTTTAAGTTTTGTTCGACTATCCAATCTAGCGCCTGTCAGATCGGCATCAGACAAATTTGTATTACTTAAATCAGAACCCCATAAGGTAGATGCTCTCAGATCGGCTTTGCTAAAATTAGCATTGCTTAGATTACTATTGGTTATTGTAGTATGGCTTAAATTTGCTCCACTAAAGTTGACATAATTAAAGTCTGCTTCTCTCGAACTGACCCATACACGAGTAGAAGTAGAAGCACCTTGTAAATTAGCAAGACTTAAATTAGAGTAACTTAAATGAGCGCCATCTAATTGAGTTTTGCTAAGATCTGCCCCTTTAAGATTTGCAGATTTTAGATTTGCATACTTCAAATCGCATCCCGAACACTTTTTAGTTAGCTGTAGCCAAAGGACAGCTAATG
>NZ_JBOFLP010000256.1:0-26009 GCF_051657925.1 Chroococcidiopsis sp. | reverse complement strand
ATTTGCCGATCTCTGCACTGTCGATATTCTCCCCGCAGACTTGGCGATTAATCCTCTGGTTGCCGTTCAAGCCAAAGATCCCGATCGAGCAGACTTGGTGCGTCAACTTACAGCTGCCTATCCTTTACAGGCTATTTATAAAGTAAACCTTAAACGAGACAGGCAGGACAACAACAGATATTAGGATGCTGTATTAAGCATTGACTCTCATTGGTTTATGTCTCAAAAGCAATATTCCACAGATTTGACAGACGCAGAATGGAAGATTTTAGCACCCTTAATTCCTGCTGCTAAGACAGGTGGACATCCTCGGACAACAGATATGCGAGCAGTCTGTAACGCGATTTACTATCAGCTCAAAACTGGCTGTCAATGGGAATTACTGCCGCGTGATTTTCCCCCAAGTTCTACAGTCTACAGCTACTAACGAAAATGGCAACGTCTGGGTGTGTGGGAACAGATGAACCACACACTGAGAGACCAACTACGCCAACAAATCGGTCAATTAACTCAACCCACTGCTGTTGCTACTGATAGTCAATCGGTCAAGACAACGGAAAAAAGGGGGAGGTCTACGGCTTTGATGGCGGTAAGCGGGTGAAAGGGCGCAAACGGCATATTCTTGTCGATAGTTTGGGGTTGCTATTAAAAGTAGTGGTGACTGAAGCCAACGCGAGTGAGAGAGTCGTTGCTGCCTATGCCTTGATGTTGCGATTAGAAGAACGTGCTGACGTGCTGGCAAAAGTGAAAGTGCTGTGGGCAGAAGCTGGGGATCGAGGAGACCATTTTGACGCGCGCAGTGTGGCTATTGATTCAAGCTCAGGTTGAGGTCATCCAACGCCAAGGTTCGGGATTTGAGGTCTTGCCCAAGCGTTGGGTAGTGGAACGAACTTTCGGTTGGTTGAACTGGTATCGTCGCCTCAGTAAAGACTACGAGCGATTGCCTGAAATGAGTGAGGCGGCGATTTATGCTGTGATGACTCGACTCATGCTGCGTCGATTAACTGCCTAAAGATTTACTTTATAAATCCCCTCTTATCAGCTAGGAATAAAGTTCATTGCCACACCATTCATGCAATATCGCTTGCCAGTCGGTTTGGGACCATCATTGAAGACATGACCCAAATGTCCGCCACAGCGACGACAATGGACTTCAACTCTGGTCATAAACAGTGACTTATCTACAGATGTCGCGATCGCACCTTCAATCGGAGTGAAAAAACTAGGCCAGCCAGTACCACTGTCGAATTTAGTTTCCGATGTAAATAGCGGTAGGTCGCAACCAGCACAAACATACGTACCTTTGCCATATTGCTTATCTAAGGGACTAGTCCTAGCCCGTTCGGTTCCGTGTTGACGCAGGACGCGAAACTGTTCTGGTGTTAATGTTGTGCGCCAGTCTGCCTCAGTTTTTTCGATCTCAAATTCATTATTTGCCGTTGCCATATCGTTCGATCTCCAAGGTAGATAACGCGATAACAATGCCGTGCCAACTACTGCTGCACCAGCGTGTAAAAAATATCGTTTTTTCATCATCTCTTATTTTGACTGATGAGTTGTAGAAGCGCGATCGCCCTGAATACACGCTAAGCCAAAACTCTGAGTTCCGGCTGAGATGAAAATTAAAGCTAGCTAAGAATCATTGACTTCTGACTTCCTCCAATCGTTTATCTCTAAAATTATTGTCAATCGTTCGCAATTACAACTCAAATCCTGAACCATTAAAGCTGGACTACGCATTCTTAATGTTCTCGATTTGTTAATTTGTCATCGTCAGAGATCGAGCTTATGAAAGGATTGTCAACCAAAAATCTCTCTTTAGCTTACAACAGTACGCCGATTATCCATGACTTGAATTTGGCAATCCCTAGCGGACAAATTACCGCTTTAGTTGGTGCAAATGGTTGTGGTAAGTCGACGTTATTAAGGGGGCTGGCAAGATTACTCAAACCTCGTGGCGGTGCAGTCTATCTCAATAGCACTTCGATTTTGCAGCTTCCTACTAAAGAAGTCACCCAGCAGTTAGGAATTTTACCCCAAGCTCCAGTCGCACCAGAAGGGCTAACAGTACGAGATTTAGTAGCACAAGGGCGTTATCCTTATCAAAACTGGTTGCAACAGTGGTCGCTACAGGATGAAAAAATCGTTCAACAGGCGCTGTTGACTACAGATTTGCTAGAGATTGCAGAGCGATCGCTCGATACTTTATCAGGCGGACAACGACAGCGAGCTTGGATTGCGATGGCTTTGGCGCAAGATACGGAGATTTTAATTTTGGACAAGCCGACAACTTTTCTCGATTTAGCCCACTAGATAGAAGTTTTAGATTTGTTGTATGAGTTAAACCATCAGGGACGGACAATCGTGATGGTGTTGCATGACTTAAATCAAGCGTGTCGTTATGTTGATTATTTAGTAGCTGTCAAAGATGGTCGAATTTTTGCCGCTGGATCGCCAAAGCTAGTGATGACTGAAGATACGATTCAAGAGGTTTTCGATTTAGAGTGTCGTGTTGTTGCCGATCCAGTTTTGGGAACGCCAATGTGCATACTGATAGGACATAAGGGCAAGGGAAATAAATCATAAATAAAGTACATCTGCTCAGTTATCAGGGAGCAGGGAGCGCACGAGCAGGGAGCAGTTAATTATCGACTTACGACTTACGACTTACGACTTACGTATTGCCAATGACTACCATTGCTATTATTGCTGGTACATATCAACCCGATCGCTGTGGTACTGCCCACTATACGGCTTACTTGAGACAAGCACTGGCAGAACAGGGAGTGAATTCGATCGTACTCACGACTCAGGCTGCGGCGACAGAGATCGACGAGCCTAGCGTTAAGGGAGTCGTGATAGATTGGGGATTGTCTCAACTATTATCTCTAGTCCGTGCTGTCAAATTTACTGCTGCCGATCTGCTGCACATTCAACACGCAGCTGGGACGTACCGCTTTCAACGCCCGATTTTTCTCCTGCCACTCCTGTTACGAGTTTTTGGCTACCGAAAACCAATTGTCACCACCGTACATGAGTATGGTTGGTGGGAATGGCAACCAAGAGGAATTCCACCTCAGTTTTTGGAATGGCTGAAAATGTGGGGACAACAGCGGGGATGGTGGGATCGAGAAGATGGTTTTTTACTCACGGGAAGCGATGCCATTATTACGACTAACGCCGAGGCAGAAAGTGTCATCCTCAAACGAATGCCAAATTATACCGATCGCTTGCACCGAATTGCGATCGCCGCAAATATTACAGTAGTTCCGATCGACCGCCAACAGGCACGACAGCAATTACGACAGCAATTTAGTTGGTTGCCAGATAGTTTTGTAGTCGTCTTTTTTGGCTTTCTGCATCCTGTTAAAGGAATCGAGTATTTATTATCGGCATTTAGGCAAGTTGTGATTCAACAGCCCCAGGCGCGATTGTTATTACTGGGAGGTGTAGAAAGTTTGGCTTTACAGGGAGAAGCAGCGAAATCTTATTGGGATCGGCTGCAACTATTAGTCAAGGAACTCCATCTGAACGATCGCGTTTCGATGACGGGTTATGTCAGTGGTGAAACAGCTTCTCACTACCTCTCTGGAGCCGATCTGGGCGTGTTACCCTTCAATCATGGCGTGACGCTCAAAAGCGGCTCCTTACTAGCTTTAATGGCGCATGGTTTGCCTGTGATTGCTACTCGTAGCACCCCACCAGATCCCGATTTATTAGCTGAAAATCTGCTGGAACTCATACCAACTCGCAATGTCGCAGCACTAACTGAGGCTTTGCTCAAACTTATTCCAGATCGATCGAGATGCGATCGCCTCAGTGCTACAGCCACTAAATTGAGCGATCGCTTTACCTGGTCTGCGATCGCCAAATCACACGACAATATTTATCAGCAATTACTAGCAACCAAGAAACAAAATTAACTGACAACCGATAATTAATAACAGCCAACGCCATTTGTCAACAGAATGGTTCCCCATCGAGTTTTCTGAAAAGTCTGAAATTCTGCTCGCCATCGTTTTTGTAACTCAGTCGGAAAAACTTGTTCTCCCTTGCCTTCTAAAAAAATCGTGCAGGCTTCAGTTGCCATAGCTTGAAAATCTTGTTGACTAAACTTATTTGCAACATCTGGATTGGGAAAATCAATTCCTGGAGCGCGAAAATAGATTTCAATTGGAGTTCTGACCAGCTTTTTTCCTGCCTCAACAGCAAAGATAGGTTCCATAGTTAGGAGTGGTTCGGGCGTTTTGGCAAGTGCTGCAACTGTCTGATAATAACTAGGATTACGATTATTTGTCCATTGCTCGTACAACGAGGGAAATGTATTTGAAAATTGATATGAAAAAAGTAGGATATAAATAATTAACGCCACAAAATTTGCAGCGATCGCACTTAGAGGAAGACGCTGGCAAAATTGGTAAATTCCTATTCCTAACCCAAATATACCAAAAGCAAATGCTGGTGCAGCACCAGACATGTAATGAGGAAAGAAGTTAGAAGAAAGAAAGGTGCTAGTTATGACTAAGCCAAGAAATGCTAAAGCGTAAAATCTTAATTTTCTTTGCCAGATAGCAGTATAGATCAGTCCGGCGCAACCAAGTAGATATAAATATATATCTTTTTTAGCTTGTAAAAGAACAAATAAGCGCTCGAATCTCCCAGTTGCTTCGCGGTTTATTTGTCCGAATACAATTTGGTCGAGACTGCGAGAAACGAACAAGAAATATATTGATAAAACGAATATTGCTAAAATGCCCAGTAAAAAATATTTTTTTAATTCTCGCGATCGCTGTACTCTTGTCTCTTCAGAGTAACTCATTGCCACAGCAAGAAAAGAAAAATTTAACAAGTTAGGTAAAAATAGTAATACTGACGAGCCAAATAAGAGAGCTTGCGCGATTGGTGTCCATTTCCACTGCTTTTGACAGACTCCTAAATAAAAGAATACAATTAGAAAATTGTTTGCCATTTGTCTAATTGCCAGAAAGCGAAAATCCTGAAACATCAGTTCGTGAAATGTCAGGTAAAATAAAATGGCAAGAATGGCGGCTGAAGAATTATCTCGTAACTTTCTACAAGTTAAATAAAAGGGAACGACAGCAAAGCAATTCAAAGCCAGAAATAACAACCGTACCCAGTACATATTTCCGGTTAATTTCAAGACGATGCCACTGTATAGAGGTAATAGCGGCAAATGCCAAAGCGGAAAATCTTTGTGAGGTACGAGTCCTTCCAACATCAATCTACCTGCTTCTGCATAAACTCCTTCGTCGGTAAATGGAAATGCCGCTAAATGTAAGTAACGGGCTTGTAGGTAGAAGAAAAAGCAGGCGATGAAGAATGATGGCAGAACGCGATCCCAGCCCCGATTAGACTTGCGGCGTAAATCTTCCTTATTTTTTCTAAATCTAAGATTTTGTGGCAAGCGTAGGCAGAAATTTAAGTTAGTAGTATTGGCATACAGTAGATTCTACTGCTAGGAGCGAGAATTTGCGATCGCATCTATCGTCGTGCCTTTTGATTGTTCGACTACGGCATAGGAGATCCCCCAACCCCCCTTAAAAAGGGGGGCTATTTGCTCCCCCAAAAGGGGGGGCTATTTGCTCCCCAAAAGGGGGGGCTATTTGTTACACCGTTGATGGAGAGGCTAGGGGGAATCGAAACTGATGCTGGGAAAAATTAATGATTCTTTGTATAAACTGAGCGATTGCTTATTACTATCCGCTTTCCTTACCTGCTAACTCCATTTTCACAGCGCGATCGCCATAGTTTTGCTATTTGTCTCGTAACGTAGCTCAATTTCAGCAAAATTTAATTTTTAATCAGAGGATACCTCGATCGCCCCGAGCAAGAGGGATTAGGGAGATATTTGCGATCGCCATTACAAGTTTTATAAGTATAAATACTCTAGCTTTGGGACTTAGCGATCGCGATCGTTTCCACAAACAAATTTATTTGTATTTTGTAACTATTTATATAAAACAAAAACACAAAATTGTTTTAATAGGATAATTTAAGCTTGAATAGAGTTTTCAGACAATATTAGGGGCTATATTACTTCTAATACTCCATAGATACTAATTTACTCTCTTTTTTATCTTAAGATGCCCTTTCATTTCCCTTGCCCTTGCCAGATAATGACAAGTAATCGAACCAAAAACGGCAATCAGCAAGCTAGTACAGCACGACAGAAATAAATTATCAATAAGGAAAAGTTCCAAATGCCCACAACATAGGGCTTTTGATTTTTAACTTTGACTTCGTGTACTTCTTGAGCCAGAGCCATAACAAAACAACGATAGGAGCCAACCCAACGTGAAACTTGCAGTCTACGGAAAAGGTGGCATTGGTAAATCTACAACTAGCTGTAACATTTCTGTCGCTCTTGCCAAGCGCGGTAAAAAGGTCTTACAAATCGGCTGCGACCCCAAGCACGATAGTACCTTTACCCTGACAGGATTTTTAATTCCCACCATTATCGACACGCTTCAGTCAAAAGACTATCACTACGAAGATGTCTGGGCTGAGGACGTGATCTACAAAGGATACGGCGGCGTAGATTGCGTCGAAGCAGGAGGACCACCAGCAGGCGCGGGTTGCGGTGGTTACGTTGTCGGCGAGACAGTCAAGCTGTTAAAAGAACTCAACGCCTTTGACGAATACGACGTAATTCTATTTGACGTATTGGGTGACGTGGTATGTGGTGGCTTTGCTGCCCCATTAAACTACGCTGACTACTGCATGATTGTCACCGATAACGGCTTTGATGCTTTATTTGCTGCCAACCGTATTGCTGCTTCCGTCAGGGAAAAAGCACGCACGCACCCCCTACGACTAGCAGGATTGATCGGCAATCGTACCGCTAAACGCGACCTGATCGATAAATATATCGAATCCGTACCCATGCCCGTATTAGAAGTATTGCCACTCATCGAAGATATTCGCGTCTCTCGCGTCAAAGGCAAGACTTTGTTTGAAATGGCTGAATCCGATCCTTCCCTGAATTACGTCTGCGATTACTATCTCAACGTTGCCGACCAAATTTTGGCGCGTCCCGAAGGTGTTGTCCCGAATGATGCACCAGATCGCGAATTATTTGCCCTATTGTCTGATTTTTACCTCAATCCTGCTAAACCACCTGTTCCAGCTCCAGAAGAAGAACTAGACTTGATGATGGTTTGATCGGTCTAGTATTTTTGGATGAGGTGTAAAGTAGATGGCATTTTTCACAGACTTAACGGCATCTTTAAAACAGAAGTGGGTGCAATTCTTTCATGCCAATCATGCTTGGATTGCTAAGCAAATGGAAATAGAATACGTCACCACGCCCGATGGTGGAAGGCGACCATCTTCTAACCTCATCCTGGGAGTTGTGAGCGCGCTGGAACCGCAATTAGCAGAATTGATGATTCCTTTTACTAAACTCAATCCCGATCTCAATGCTTTGATTGACGTTCTGGAGTTAAATTTTGACCCAGAAAAGATGCAAAGCGATCGCCCGCACAATCCGATGGGAAACCCCCATCCCCATAACCCAGATACACAAAACTCAGACGCACAAATGGATGCGCTCATGGGTATGATGGACGATCGCGCCGAAAGCGAGTTGGATGCATTATCTACGGGTGATGTCCCTCCTACAACAATGCAGGCAACCGGACAAACATCTGACGTAAAAAAAAATTTTAGTCAGTCTGACTTCGGCGATATCTGGGCGGACGAACAGTCTGCGAGTTCTAACCGTCCTAGAGAAGGTAAAACTGGCGACGACGAGATTTCACGTTTATTTCCTGAGTTTTGAGGGAGCAGGAAGCAGGGAGCAGGGGAGCAATTCAAAATTCACGCATTCAAAATTCAAAATTTCCTGACTCCCGTGTAAGGGCGGGTTTTGACCAAAGATTTACTGCTGAGGTTATAGAATTTATTTACTAAACCCGCCCTTACAACTTCCGACTCCCCATCCATCTTTAATAAATCAGAAGGGGAGAACACCAATTTATGACTTTGGCACAACCAGAAGCACTAAACTTTGAATGCGAGACTGGCAATTATCATACGTTTTGTCCGATTAGTTGCGTCGCATGGCTTTACCAGAAAATTGAAGATAGTTTCTTTTTAGTAATTGGGACGAAGACCTGCGGCTATTTCTTGCAAAATGCAATGGGGGTGATGATTTTTGCCGAACCCCGCTATGCGATGGCAGAACTAGAAGAAGGGGATATTTCTGCCCAGTTGAACGACTATGAGGAGTTAAAGCGATTGTGCGAGCAGATTAAGCGCGATCGCAACCCCAGCGTAATTGTTTGGATCGGTACTTGTACCACCGAAATCATCAAAATGGACTTGGAAGGCTTAGCACCCAAGTTAGAATCCGAGATCGGTATCCCCATTGTAGTAGCGCGGGCAAACGGCTTAGACTATGCCTTTACCCAAGGGGAAGATACAGTACTGGCAGCAATGGCAGCCCGTTGTCCGAATGAAGCACCTGTAGCCGAGACTGAGAAAAACGAACGCAACGCGATTCAAAAACTGCTCCACTTTGGTAAGAAAAAAGAAGAACTTGCCCAAGAAGAATCTGAGTATGTCAATCATCCGCCACTGGTACTATTCGGTTCTCTCCCCGATCCGGTTGTTACCCAACTTACCTTGGAATTAAAAAAACAGGGGATCAAAGTTTCTGGCTGGCTACCTGCCAAGCGTTACACCGAACTACCAGTTCTAGAAGAAGGATATTATGTCGTTGGTGTCAACCCCTTCTTGTCGCGGACGGCAACAACTTTAATGCGTCGTCGCAAGTGCAAACTCATCGGCGCACCCTTTCCAATTGGTCCCGATGGCACTCGCGCTTGGGTTGAAAAAATTTGCTCTGTATTTGGCATCACTCCCAAGGGATTAGACGAACGAGAAGCTCAAATTTGGGCAAATTTAGAAGATTACGTGCAATTGATTCGCGGTAAATCTGCCTTCTTCATGGGGGATAACTTACTCGAAATCTCTCTGGCAAGATTCCTGATCCGTTGTGGCATGACCGTACCCGAAATCGGGATTCCATATATGGATAAACGCTACCAAGCGGCTGAATTGGCAATGCTAGAGAAAACTTGCCAAGAAATGGGTGTACCATTACCTAGAATTGTTGAGAAGCCAGATAACTACAACCAAGTTCAGCGGATTTATGAGTTGAAGCCAGACTTAGTAATTACTGGCATGGCTCATGCTAACCCCCTCGAAGCACGGGGAATCAATACCAAGTGGTCTGTAGAGTTCACATTTGCGCAAATTCACGGCTTTACCAACGCCCGCGATATTCTCGAATTGGTGACTCGACCCCTACGCCGCAATAACAACCTCAAAGACTTGGGTTGGGACAAGTTAGTGAAAGAAGAAGCCAAAATCTAGCACAAAAGTCAAGAGTTAAAAGTCAAAAGTCAAAAGGCAAGCATTTGTAGGGGCGGGTTTTTAGCAGAGATCCGTTCTAGAACCAAGCATTCTGCCTTAAACTCGCCCCTACATCAGTCAAAAGTCAAAATGCCTAAATAAGGTCAGAGCTAGCATTTTAGCTGTCAAGTTAGGCAACTTACAAAAAGTAGAGATGTGTTATGCAACGTCTCTACTTTTTATTTTTTGCTCTCATACAGCATTCATCCACGTTCATTGGGACAACAACCATAAGTTGTCCCACATTGAAGCACTCTATTTTTTAATTGCTTATGGGCGATACAAGATTCGAACTTGTAACATCCTGCTTGTAAGGCAGGCGCTCTACCGTTGAGCTAATCGCCCGTGTAGCCGTTTTTCTCACGGATGTTTATCATAGCAAACATCTACGATTTAGATCCAGCTTTTCCAAAAATTATTTGTTCCCCTTGTCCCCCTTGTCTTTCTTTAGCCCCTAGCCCCTAATCTTATGCCCTCTGGTCAAACTCACGATCGCATCACTCTCTGGAGTTTACCTGTCGTTGCCGCGATCGCCTTCGGACAAACTCAGAGCGGCAACATTACATTAATCCTATCAGGGGCATATTTATTTAGTGGACTGATGTTTGGTCCCGACTTAGACCTCTACTCCCGACAGTACCAGCGTTGGGGTTGCGTGCGCTGGATTTGGATACCCTATCAAAAAACTGTCAAACACCGTTCCCTACTGTCTCACGGATTCGCGATCGGCACGATCCTACGCCTTGTCTACCTTGCCATCTGGTTAAGTATTTTAGGACTTTTCCTTTTGGGAATTGCTCAATTTGTGTGGAATATAGGGTGGAACTGGCAAACCCTGCGGGAAACGCTCGAGCGATCGCTAACTCACCATGCCACCGAATGGATCGCGCTCTGTCTCGGACTAGAATTAGGAGCGATGAGCCACGTTATCAGCGATTGGAGCCATTCTACATATAAACGCCAGCAGAAACAAAAAAACCGCAATCTCCCACCGCGACGTGGCAAAATAGTCAGAAAAAAGGAGACAGGAGACAGAAGAGAGCTGAGGGAGCAAAGGAAAAGTCGTAAATCGTAATTCACACGCCACTCACAAACCACCAATCACAAATGACGAATGACAAATGACAAACGACAAAATTGCCGCCCTACAAGATCTAATTGATGTAGTAGCCAAATTACGATCGCCTGATGGTGGTTGTCCTTGGGATTTAGTCCAAACACCAGAAACATTAATTCCCTACGTTACTGAAGAAGCTTATGAGGTCGTTGACGCAATTCGGAGTGGAGATCGAAATGCGATCGCCGAAGAATTAGGCGATTTACTATTACAAGTCGTCTTGCAAGCACAAATCGCTTCAGAATCAAATGATTTTAGTTTGGCAGAAGTTGCCCAAGGCATTACCCAAAAACTAATTCGCCGCCATCCTCACGTCTTTGGCAATGTCACTGTAGAAAACGTCGAACAAGTGCGGCAAAATTGGGAAGAAATCAAAGCTGCTGAAAAAGGTGAATCGCCAATTGCAGCAGAAAAACTGACCAATAAACTTTTACGATATGCTCGAACACTCCCACCCCTCACCGCCGGAATGAAGATTTCACGCAAAGCTGCGGCAGTAGGCTTTGAATGGGACAATGTAGAAGGAGTCTGGGAAAAATTTAACGAAGAATTGGCAGAATTTCAACAGGCGATCGCTTGTGAATCTCCCGCAAGGCAACAAGAAGAACTGGGAGATTTGCTATTTGTTATTATTAACCTGGCACGATGGTACGATCTCGATCCTGATGCTGCCTTACAAGGTACAAATCAGCGTTTTATTCAGCGCTTATCTCATGTAGAAACATTAGCAGGTCGTCCTCTAACAGATTACTCTTTAGAAGAATTAGAAACTCTCTGGCAGCGTGCCAAAGCTCAGTTAAATCGGTCAGATAATTTGCCGTAATGCTGCTATTTGAACCCTACAATCCCAAATCTACGGCAATTCTATGGGCGCAAGCAAATCCTGAAAATGCGACTGCATTCAATCCTTGCCCTGGAAATGTACTATCGCCGACGCAATACAACCCAGGTACAGCCGTGCGATTAAATGGCATTCCTAACAATCCCAATAACTTACGCTGGGGTATGGGTCCATACGTCCCGTCATCTCGTCCTAAAAAGCGGCGATGAGTGCGAGGCGTTCCTACCTCCATATAGTCTAAACCTGCATCTAAACCAGGAAAAATCTTTTCGAGGCGATCGATTACACGTCCGGCTGCATCTTCTTTTTTCTGTTCGTACTGAGTAGGCGATAACCCTTGCCAATCCTCTATCCAGCTAGGAGTAAAAGTGTGGACGATATGATATCCATCAGGTGCTAACTGGGGATCTAATAAAGTTGGAATCGAAACAAAAATCGTTCCTTCTGCTGCCTCCATCTTGCCCCAATCTTCTAATAAAACGTGGTGGCATTCCGTTCCTAGTGGTAACACATCTGCTTTAACTCCCAAGTGTAAATTGAGAAAACCAGGAGATTTTTGATATCTTTGCTGCCACTTCTGTTCCGAAAGAGGCATTTTCTCGGCTGGCAGTAATTTTTCAAATGTATCCCAACGAGTTGCATTAGAAACAACGCGCTTGGCACGATAGACTTCTCCTGATGCCAGTTGCACGCCTACCGCACGTCCGTTTTCAGTCAGAATATTTGTCACCCTCGCTTCATACTGAATTTTCCCGCCAGCCTTTTCTAACCCTTCCGCTAATTTCAACGCAATTTGACCCACACCTCCTTTGGGGTAATTAATCCCGCCATAGTGTCTGTCTGAAAACACCATCCCTGCATTAATCATCGGTGTCATGTCGGCAGGTACGACCGACCAGATATAACACTCCATGTCAATAAACTGCAACAGTTGCGGGTCTTTGATGTAGCGTCGTGCCACATCGCCGACATTTTGAGGCAAATACTTAGCCAACCCCAAACACGATAAAGGATGTTGGAAGAAAACTCGCGTCAAATATCGAGGTTCTTCTAACGACAGCAAGTCCATACTGTTGAGACAGTTGAAAACTTTCCAGCACTCGTTGTAAAATTTGCGGATGCCTTGGCGCTCGTGGGGAAAATAGGCTGTCAGTTCTTGCAAAAACTTCTCATAATCGCGGTGAACTTTTAAGTCTAAACCTTTGGGTAAATGGTATTGAACTTGAACGGGATCGGGAGTTGTCTCCAGGCTCACATCAACTGCGGCTAGGGCTTTAGTCAGTAAGTTAGTCGTGCCTTGCGTCCCGAAGCCAAAAATCATTGATGCCCCAACATCAAAACGGTAGCCCTCTCGCTCGAAGTATCCCGCACTACCACCAGGAATCAAGTAGCGCTCTAATACCAGGACTTTAGCGCCTTTAGCTGCTAGCTGAGTTGCTGTCACTAATCCCCCAATGCCTGAGCCGATGACGATCGCATCATATGAGGAGTGAGGGGTGAGGGGTGAGGAGTGAGGGTTAGAGGCAGGTAGAACAGCAGGCATGGGGTTAGCAGTTGAAAAGTCTTTACTGAATTTATAGTGTAGTGTACCTTTTCTTTCTCTCGCTCCTCGCTTTTTACCCCTAAAAAAAATGGGGATTAGCCGCACTTGCTGACCAATCCCGTCTGCCGATCCTTAAAGAGAGGAGAACACTTGAGAAACAATATAAACTTGATTGAGAATAAATGTCAATACTAATGAAAGACATTCTCAACTATTGCCAAGATGACCTACCTGATGTAAGGGAGAGAAATTTCGCGTTTCTACTACTGATAACTGACAACTGATAACTGATAACTGAAAAAGAGTATGATGATTCAACAATTGCATCACCTTGCTTTCTAGAGATTCATGACATTGCAACTGCGCGTTTACGTTCCTCCCCACCCATTAATTCAGCATTGGTTGGGTGTTGCTCGCGATGCTGATACTCCTTCTGTGCTATTTAAAAGCGCAATGACAGAACTAGGACGATGGTTGACCTACGAAGCAGTACGCGAATGGTTGCCAACAGAGGAATTAACCGTGCAAACGCCTCTAGCTACTTGTCCGGCAACAATGATTAATCCTACAGTGCCGATCGCGATCGTCCCAATTTTACGAGCGGGCTTAGCATTGCTAGAGTCAGCGCAAACTGTATTACCTTTAGCATCGATTTACCATCTCGGTTTGGTGCGTAATGAAGAGACGCTGGAAGCAAGTTGCTATCTGAATAAATTACCAGCTCAGTTTCCACCTGGGACGCGGGTGTTGATTACCGAACCGATGTTGGCAACGGGAGGTTCGATTATGATGACAATGAGCGAACTGACCAAACGGGGAGTCGATCCGGCGCTAACACGAATTATTTCCATTGTTGCCGCTCCCCCAGCTTTACAAAAATTAAGTGTGGTGTATCCCGGCTTGGTTGTATATACTGCAACTATTGATGAGGGAGTGAATAGCCAAGGATTTATCGTGCCAGGATTGGGAGACGCAGGCGATCGCACCTTCGGTACATAAGGTTCAGCACATAAGGTAAGATGCAGCTGGGATCGTATTCTTTGGGATGGTGAGATTGTGAGTCAGCGTGATGGATTTAGCACTGGATTTATCGCTGGGACGATTGTAGGAGGTGTGTTAGGAGGCGCGATCGGCGCACTGCTAGTTACCCAAAGATCGTCAGAACAAGCAGCCGATCCAGATCGACGCAATGCCAATCTAGCCGGATCTAACAACAGGCGATCGCGGCGACAATTTAAAGCTGCTTCAGAACAGAGTATCGAAATCGCTCGCCGCAGCTTAGAAGATAAAATTGCCCAGTTGAATGAGACAATTGACGAAGTACGCTTGACGTTAGGACAAGTCAATGGGGAGCGGGTAGGGGATTCCGAGCGTGTCCCGCACCGAGAAGAAGACATCGCGCCCTAGAATAGTATTATTCTATTTCGGGTTGCTAATGCTAATGGATGATGTCACCATCAACCAGTTCTCTCCTTTGCTAGTCGCAAAGATCGGTTAGATTGAAAAGAATTGTGACTATTGATATTTGACAGGAAAGTTACCCATCTATGAGTTCAACCCAGCTGCTTGTAAATACACTTGCAACCTTCATCCAAATTTATTCTGTTCTCATTATTATTCGGGTCTTGCTGACCTGGTTCCCCAGTATTGACTGGTACAATCAGCCTTTTGCAGCGTTGAGCCAGATTACAGACCCCTACTTAAACTTGTTTCGCTCAATTATCCCGCCTCTAGGTGGGATTGATATTTCTCCCATCTTGGCAATTCTTTTACTCAATTTGGCGGGTAGTTTGGTCGGTGGATTGAGTGGATCTCCGACAATGGGTTTTTAATTGTCATTGGTCATTGGTCGCGAATCGATTAGCGATCGCTCGCAGTTAACCCAGAGTATAAACATTTTTGTAAGGGTATGTTGGCGTAACATGCCCTTACAAGTTTAATCGGATACATTCCAGCAATTAGCTAACGCATCCTACACGATCGTTGTTACAAATAAATGACAAATGACGAATGACACCTTATTTACGAATTTGGGCAGCAAAACCTGCTGCTTTAAATTGTTTCAACTGTAAAGGTAAAGGCTGATTTGCCGGAACGGAGAGTCGCATTTCAAAATCGCTAACTCCTGGTGGAATTTCGGGAATTGAACCCAGACGAGTGCGGTTTTGAATCATCGGGTCGTTATTAGCGTCATAAACTCGTCCGAAAATATCAGCATCATAAACAGTTTTATTCGTGGAATTTTCAGCTTTACCAGTGACGATAAAGCACTTTGCTGCCCTAGTGTTACCACCACTTGTCACTGCTCCTGCTGCTAGCTCGGCGGGACACTCATGATAATCAAGATTAGTTAATTTAATTTGAGTCAGGGCATGAGCAGGGGGTATATATAACCAGGCGCTAAACCAGGCGATCGCTCCCACAAAGCAAGAGAAAACTAAAGCCAGAATCCGCCGCATATTTTTAACTGTAATCTTAATCGGGACTAGAACCTCAGCTTACCCTAATCAGCGACCAGTGACCAGTGAAGAATGGGGTGTGGGGTGTGGGGTGTGGGGTGTAAGGAAATTTTAAATTTTGAATTTTGAATTTTGAATTTTGAATTTTGAATTTTGAGTTGCTCCTTTGTCCCCCTTGTCCTCTACTCACTCCTCGCTCCTCACTCCTCGCCCCTCTGTAATAATTAAGAAAATAGAAATTAGCAGTAACGTGCTATTGGCTATGACTCCAGGTGAGATAGAAGCAGCCTTGCAAGCAGCGATCGCCCACTGCGATGCCATAAATTGCCCTTTGAATCCACAGCAGCAACAAATTCTGCGGCAAGTGGTGTTGGAATCACTATACAAAGAAGGGTTAGTAAATAGCAATCGTCAGGAGTGGCAGGAAATAAATCCTCTAGACGAATTGACTCTCGAACAACGACAAAGTTTTTTACAGTTCGTGAGGGAAAAGGAGCGACAGGAACGACCTTGGAAAGTTCAACTAATGAACGATTGGCTGCAAGAGCGAGATTCAGGCAGCGTCCAATTTATTCGCGATCGCTTTGGCTTATCTTGGCTCAATCGGATCGAACCATCTCATTTTGAAAAATATGTAGAAATTGATGACGAACCGCCAATGAAATTGAAAGTAGGCGATCGCATTGAGGTCTCTAATGCTTTGTGGGAGTGGGTTCAAGATGAAGGACCTTGCAGCCGTCAATGGTTTGTCTGTACCGTGCTTCAAGTTAACGAGGTTCGTAATGGCGAAGATATTATTAATAGTTGCATCATTCGTTTAATAAATACGGGTATGGAGTATGAAATCCAGGGAATTTATCAGTGGAATCGCTATTACTGGCGTTGGCTTCAGAGGTAATATTTTATTTCTCTGGTGTAGAGTTGCCATATGTGCGTTCCGCGATGCTAGTTAGCTCTCACTGATAGCTGAATTTTTTCCTGAAATCGATCGCCATTCTAAAATCGCTAAGATAGGATTTGTGAATTTGGGAAAAAGCGGTTGGCTGACGTTGTTATTGGTTTAGATTTGGGTACGGGAGGGGTGCGAGCGATCGCCGTCGATCTCCAAGGGCAACCGATCGCGCAGACGACGAGAAGCTATCCTCTATTAACACCACAACCTGGTTGGACTGAGCAAAACCCTGCTGATTGGGTTGTAGCTAGTCTAGAAGCCCTATCAGATCTGACGCAAAGGCTGAACGGACACCCAGCGATCGCCCTGGGTTTATCTGGACAAATGCATGGTATGGTTGGGCTCGATGCAGATGGTCAAGCGATTAGACCGGCAATTTTGTGGAACGACCAGCGTACGGGTAAAGCGGTTGATGCAATTGAAACTGCAATTGGGCGACAAGAGTTAATTCAACGCACGGGCAATCCAGCAATTACAGGTTTTCAACTGCCGAAGGTGGTGTGGTTGCAGACAGAAGAACCGCAAGCATACGATCGCCTACGACAGATTCTTTTACCAAAAGACTATCTGGGATACGTGCTGACAGGGGAGGCAGTGACAGAGCCTTCTGACGCATCCGGTACGGGATGTTTGAATCTAGCGCAGCGGCAATGGGATGCAGATATCCTGAATGCCTTGAAGATCGATCCAGGGCTATTTCCTGCCGTAGTTGAGTCTACCGCGATCGCCGGACGGTTGAAATCGGAAATAGCTAGTCGTACGGGATTACCTGCTGGATTACCTGTGGTTGCGGGTGGTGGCGACAATGCAGCGGCGGCGATTGGCTTGGGTATTTCGTCTAGTCATTTAAACCGAGGCAGTCTCAGTATCGGTACATCGGGCGTTATTTTTGTCCCGTGCGATCGCCCGATTCCCGATCCTGAAGGGCGAGTGCATTTATTTTGCCATGCTGACGGTGGCTATCACTTACTAGGAGTAACGCTAGCGGCTGGTGGGGCGCTGCGTTGGTACAAAGATACATTTGCCTCAAAGCTTGCCTTTACCGATTTGATGGAGATGGCAGAGCGATCGCTACCTGGTGCGCGTGGGGTGCTATTTCTACCCCATTTAGCTGGAGAACGCAGCCCCCACCTCGATCCTGATACTCGCGGGGCTTGGGTTAACCTGTCGTTGGCTCATACACAGGCAGATCTGGTTCGTGCCGTCTTAGAGGGGGTTGCATTTAGCTTGCGAACGGCAATGGAGATTGTCAGTGAGATTACGCCCGTTCATCAACTCTTAGCAACGGGTGGAGGCGCGAGATCTAACACTTGGTTGCGGATTTTAGCAGACATTTTACAAGCAGAACTGATAGCTCCTTCTTCTGAAGAAGGAGCCGCTTATGGAGCTGCTATTCTAGCAATGGTAGGAGTTGGCGCACATCCAGATTTAGAGACGGCGTTTGAGATCCTGCCCGAAAATAATAAAGTCGTACAGCCAGAAGCAAACCCTGCATACGAAGCAGCATTCGAGCGATACAGCTTACTATACGAAGCCCTCAAAGCCGTCCGCTGACAGAACAGCTTTCGTTTACCGTTGAGTTCAATCTGGAAAAGCTACACCAGTCATGGGGTCGCGGATATACAGCCCTAGTGTGAGCGATCGCATCACTTCATCCCAAACGGGTGTTAGCTGTTCTGCTTGGTCTGCCCAATAATCGAATGTAATCAAGCATTGAACGTTTGAACCCAGACCGATGCAAATCCGCGAAAAAGCTTCGCGTGGTTCTTCCTGGGTGTCGATAAACTTAATCTCCGTCCACACAATTCTGGCAGTTTGGCGCTTGAGGGTAACAATTTCTCCTTTGGCAATAACGTCACGGCTATCGTCTTCTACGATCTTCTTCAAGGTAGATTTTAGTGGAAACAGGCTCCAATCACGCGGTGGCAGGCGATTGAAAGACATTTCCAGACAGCAATCATCGTTGGGCGGTTTGCGATCGCAGAACTTGAACGAACTTTCTTGTGGCTCAAAAATCCAATTCTGGGGAACGTTAAAGCGAACAGCCCCCCGATCTGCGACAAAAATTTTGTAACTCGATGGTGCTTCCCAACGATGGTCGGGCTTTAGTTCAAGCGTTTCTTTGATCCACTGGAGATTGGTTTTCTTACGCTTTGCCATAGTGTTTACTGCAAATCTGCTGAAGAGATGCGATCGCTCTTTTTGCTAATGGTATCAACTAGTAAGGTGTGTTGTCGCGCCACGCACCCTACTACTTGTGGTGCGTTAATTAACGCACCCTACTGTCTAATTACCAAATCCAAAGTTTCCACAACCCGATTAATCAATTGCAACTGATGCTGTTGAGATAAATTTGTATGTGATATATCGTTAGGAAAACTCATCACTGGGGTGGCAATTTCTTCATTTCGAGTTTGAATTTTTGTTCCATATTTCACCTTAATTGTTGCGCCTTTTATCTCACATAGATAGTTAGATAAATCCATCCTCAAACAACATTAAGTATAAATGAGCCATCTTCATGCTGAAGCGATCGACAAATTTTGAAATATCCTTTCAATCTGTTGTGATTTTACTGCAACTTCCCCATCTAGTTTTTGCAAACGCTGCACTTCTGCATCCCGATTTACCTCAAAGGTTTCTTTTTGCTTGACTAAATTATCTAGTTCAGATTTTCGCGATGTAATATCATCGTCGATCCGCTTAGTTACTTCTCGTTCGTAAGCATCAAAATATTCTTTCACGCCGTTATATACAGGAAGCCATTGTTCGCTAGCTACCTGTGGTAAATGTTTGACTAATTCTTTTTCAGCCATTTTGAATAATTCTTGACGCGCCAGATCTGCTTGTACAAAACCCCCGTCTAACCTAATTAATGCTAATCCTAATGGTTCCAAAAAGATTTTTGTTACCGCAGAAATAATATTACCAATGCCAATGACAGCAACACAGTTCAATAAGCTATTTTTCCAGTCAAACCCTGCGCCCGCCATCGTTCCCCCAGCTAAGTTACCCCTAGTAAGCGAAAACAATCCCATTGCCCATTTTGTCCAGGTAGGTGTCTTATCGCCTTCATCTGTACTATTAGGATTAGCTACGACCTTTTGTTCGGTAATTTTTTCGGTTATTTCGTCAGTGATTTGAGAATAAGATTCGCCATATCGAGCCGCGCTAACGGTAAGTTGAGCAAAGGCTATATTTAAGTTTTTTTCAGCACTCAACGTCCAATTATATAATTTATCGTTAATATACTGCCCAAATGTTTTTTTTAGTGCTTTATTGAAAGCATCATGCTTGTTTTTACTCAAAAAATCAAATAGTTCTAAATCTGGTTGATAGCGTAAAAAATCAGTTTCAAAAGTACTGCCTAGATTTAAGATATAGTTACGAAATGAATCGGCAATTCCTTTCGCTTGAATATCTCTCATACTACGAATTTCTTGTTGAAAGCAATCGCGAATGTCAGTTAACTTTTTAAATTCCGGTTCTACAGAATTAATTTTGCGTTTTAATCGATCGATATCTTGCGCTAATAAAGGAATACGACGCTCGATCGCTTCGTGAGTGCGAGTATAAGCTTGACGCGCTATAGTTCTTGCTTGTTGCAGTTGCGCGATCGCTCTTTCTTTGGTAAGAAATGTATTTAACGAACCTAAAAATTCGGGAAAACCAGTTTCTTCTAATGAAGCAGAAGGATCTTTGACTCTGCGTCTTAATGCTTGAATTGCCGAAATGGGAAATACTCGTTCGTCGTAAGTATCTAAGTTATCAAATAAATCAGGGCTATCAATAATTTCTATACCTTTTTCTAATAAGGGTAAAGGATATTCGACTAACGCATGGCTAACATTAGGAAATGCCTGTTGCTCATCTTGTTCTAACTCCTTTGCTTCTGAAGGCTCGATCGTATAAGCTTGTTTGAACTGCTGAAAATCTAATTGTTCGGGTTTTGTGTCGTCGTTAAAATAAACTGTAACTTTCTTCTCCCTGCCATAACGTAAAATTGTTAAGATAGCCGTACATGAATTAACATCGCTAGGCAATAAGTTCTCGCCAATCAAAGCGTTCAAAAAGGTACTTTTACCTCGCTTCGTATCTCCTAAAATTAAAAACCGAAATACTCCTTGGCGTAAATTATTTTCTACTGCTTTTATGTCTTCTAAATGGCTATTTAAACCAAGCCCGCCAGAAGAGATTTTTCCTTCTAGTTCTGCTAGTTCAATTGTTTCTGCCATCTGTTCCAGATAGTTGGCAACTTCTACCCTCACTTGAGCAACTCGTTCTAAATCTTTAAGAAAATTTTCGGTTTCTACTTTGTAATTCATGCCGTTTCGCCTATGTAAAGGAACGATCTTGCCCGTAAGAGTAAATTCTGTACAACCGTAACCTTGAGATTCCTACAATGCCCATAGCAAAACTAGGGAAATTTAGCTAGTTTTCTCGTGGTTGGTGACGATCGCGAAGATGATGAGATGGTAAAAATACTGGTTTATAGTAAGTTATGACGAGTCAACGTTTGTATCACTTGGGTTTTGGGCGAGACGACTTGGGTGCTGTACCCCCCACAGTAGCCCTGTTGTCAGGAGATCCCGAACGATCGCATTTCATCGCCAAAACCTATTTACAGGGCGATCGCTTGTTGTCGGCAAATCGCGGTTTAAATAGTTATATCGGCAATTTAGCCAACGGGCGATCGCTTTTAGCGGCGACAAGTGGCATGGGTGCGCCTTCCCTAAGTATTGTGGTGAATGAGTTGGTACAGTTAGGAATTCGGCAAATTATTCGCGTCGGAACTTGCGGTTCGATCCAAGACTACGTACCAGCAGGAAGTATTGTCATCAGTCAGGCGGCTTTGTGTCGTCAGGGTGCAGCCAACGATATTGCACCTGTAGAATATCCCGCCGCCGCCGATCCTTTCCTCACGGTGGCTTTAGTCCAGGCAGCACGGGAATTAGGAGTAGAGTATCATTTAGGAATTACAGCTTCGGTGGATACGTTCTATGAAGGACAGGAACGAGTTGATTCTGCCAATCCGCATTTAACGCGATCGCTACAAGGCATCACAGCAGAATATAGACGGTTGAATATACTTAACTATGAAATGGAATCCGGTACGCTGTTTAAAATGGCAGGAGTTTATAACTTTGCCGCAGCTTGCATTTGTACTGTTGTTGCCCAGCGCCTAAGTAGCGAGGAGATATTATTAAAACAGCAAGAAGATTCAGGAGGTAATGCGATCGCTGTGGCGATTCGAGTTATAGAAAATTTAGCATAATACCCTGAATTAACCGCAATAAAGATGGATAGAATTTAAGGCGCTAGCTATGGAAGAATTACTAGAGTTGAAAGATTTACTGCTCAAAGGCGATGTGCCAGCAGCAATGGCAATTGTTGAAGAATTAGAAGAAATGAGTCGCGACGATAAAATTAGTGCTATTGGCAGCTATGCTGTTATTCTCCTATTACATCTGATTAAGCAACAAGTTGAAAATCGCTCAACTGCCTCCTGGGAAGTATCAATTCGCAATTCTGTACGAGCCATCCAAAAGAAGAATAAGCGACGTAAGGCAGGAGGATATTATTTAACGTCAGAGGAACTATACATAGCTTTAGAAGAAGCTTATCCTGATGCAATTGACTATGCTTCTTTAGAAGTGGCAGAAGGAATTTACGAACCAGAAGCATTAGCAGAAATTGTCGATCGCAAAGTGATTCTCGATCGCGCTATGAGTTTGATATTACCGCAAGAGTGAATTGTCTTGGCTAAACAACGACTCGATACTTTATTAGTAGAATTAAATTTATGTGCCTCTCGCCAACAAGCACAACGGCTGATTCAGGCGGGGGAAGTGATGGTCAATCGGCAAGTTGTTGATAAAGTTGGTACAGAAATTGAGACCACCGCAGAAATTGAAATTAAAGCGCGATCGCCATATGTTTCTAGAGGTGGAGAAAAACTCGCCAAAGCTTTAGCTGAATTTACTATTTCTGTAACAAACAGAATTTGTTTAGATGGGGGAATTTCAACGGGAGGCTTTACCGATTGCTTGTTGCAAGCGGGTGCAAAACAAGTTTACGGTGTCGATGTCGGTTACGGACAAGTCGAGTGGCGCTTGCGTAACGATCCGCGTGTCGTATTGCGGGAACGGACGAATTTACGCCATCTCACCCCAGAAGAATTATATGGCAATGCAGCACTAGCCGATTTAGCCGTAGTTGATGTATCATTTATTTCCTTAACTAAAGTTTTGCCTGCATTGTGGCAACTTCTAGGCGAGCCTCGCGAGACGATATTATTAGTAAAACCTCAATTTGAAGTTGGGCGATCGCGGGTTGGTAAAAAAGGAGTCGTGCGCGATCCTAACGACCAAGCAGAGGCAGTTTTTCAAGTTCTCCAAACATCGCGAGAACTAGGCTGGCAATATCGCGGCTTAACTTGGTCGCCAATTCAGGGTCCAGCGGGAAACATTGAGTATTTATTATGGCTGGGGATGGAAAGCCAGACACCAGAACCCGAACTTCAGGCAATTCAACAGCTTGCTAGCAAAGCGCGGCAGCAATTTTCGAGTTAAAGATGCAAGACTTCCGTTTCTACAACTAGAATTAATGGGGGTAAAACGATTACAGTTATAAATACATGCCATCTTTAGAAGAAATTCTCGCGATCGCTCGTTCTATTGGTTGGGGCGCATCCTATCTTCTCCGGTCTTATTATTATGGTGAAAATAAAGACAACCTAGACATTAAAGATAAGCAAGGTAGTCCTGTCACCTCAGCAGATTTAGCCGTGAATCGTTATATCCTCGATCGCCTGCAAACTAACTTGGGACAGGAAGAATTTGCCTATATTACCGAAGAAACCTATAAATCTTCTACGCCACAGCCAACCAAATCTTGGGTTTGGATAATCGACCCTTTAGATGGTACGCGAGATTTTATTGACAAAACAGGAGAATATACAATTCATATTGCCCTAGTTAAAGATGGTCGTCCAGTCCTTTCTGTAGTAGCTGCGCCCGAAGCAGAAAAGCTCTATTTTGCCACACTAGGAAACGGGACATTTGTTGAAACTCGCGATGGTAAAATCGCTCCGATAAAAGTTTCTCTACGAAACAATATGGAGGAATTTACCCTAGTCGTCAGTCGTTCGCATCGTGGCAAAAGATTGGAGCAACTTTTATCTCAATTACCCTGTAAAAATCAAAAAGTCATAGGTAGTATTGGTGGTAAAATAGCTGCGATCGTCGAACAACAAGCAGATGTTTATATTTCGCTGTCTGGTAAATCTGCTCCCAAAGATTGGGACTTAGCCGCACCAGAATTAATTTTAACTGAAGCAGGTGGCAAGCTGACTCACTTTGATGGAACTCCCTTAATTTACAACAACGTAGATGTCAGTCAATGGGGTGGTTTAATTGCCAGCAATGGTGAATGTCACGATCGATTGTGCGCTGAAGCTAAACGAATACTAGCAGATATAGACAATGAGGCTATTTAAACCCACTTGAGAATCGATCGCCTGCTTTCTCTGTTTTCTTGCACAAAAATCATCCTAGAGAAATTTCCTATCTTCGGTAATTCTCGTTACATTGAAGAATAGGATGCACTGAAGCCGTGCTAGGAGAAAACCGTATGGATGCAGATATTAAGCAGGAACCATCCCATTCAGCCCATAACGGCGAGAATCATAACACCCCAGAGATGGGTGGTGGATTACCTGTAATCCAGTATTGGGCAGAACATACGTTGTCTCCAGAGGGTCCGAAACTATGGCAAACTCTATTACATAAAAGCTCTTGCCTATCTTGTGCTTGGGGAACGGGTGGACAAAAAGGCGGGTTTCACAACGAACTAGACGAACCGCTACAACGCTGCATGAAGAGTGTAGAGGCTATTTCTGCCGAACTCCAGCCCCCAGTAGAAAAGCATTTTTTCGATCGCCATACGATTACCGAACTCCAGCATCTGTCGTCTTTAGAAGCAGATCGTCTTGGTCGTCTCAGCTTTCCTGTCATTTTACGTGAAGGTAAGTCTCATTACGAACGCATTTCTTGGGAAGAGATTTATCAAATTGCCGAAACAGCTTTTCGCCACCCTCCAGAACGAGTTGCGTCCTATAGTTCGGGGCGATCGTCCAATGAAGCGGCATTTTTGTTGCAATTAACGATCCGTGCATTAGGATCGAATCACTTAGCAGATTGTTCTGATTTGTGCCACGTTCCTTCTACCGTAGGTTTGAAGGAGATGTTTGGTTCCGGTACTTCAATGGTAAGTTTAGATAGTCTGAAGAAGGCAGACTGTGTAGTATTAATTGGCTCGAATGCGCCTGCAAACCACCCGCGTTTAATGAACGAATTAATTCAATTACGCGATCGCGGTGGTAAAGTTATTGTAGTTAATCCAGTTGTAGAAGTTGGATTAGTTAAATTCGCCTCACCTGCATATCCGCTTAAATCTCTCTTCACCGGATCGGATATTTCTTCACTCTACCTTCAGTTAATTCCTGGTAGCGATGTGGCTTTATTTGTGGGGATTCAAAAAGCATTAATCGAACAAAATTTCATTCAAATTGATTATCTGCGCGAGCGAACTGAAAATTGGGAAGCTGTCGTAGATTATGCTATTTCTACTGAATGGGAAACTATTGTAGCTACTTGCGGCATTTCCAAAGCAGAAATTGAAGCAGCAGCCCGCATTGTCGGGACTTCAAAAGGTGTGGTCTTTGCCTGGGCAATGGGGGCGACACAACACGAAAATGGGGTAGATAACGTCTATGCGATCGCCAATACAGCCTTAATCACAGGAAATGCAGGTAAAGAGGGTGCTGGCACGATGCCGATTCGCGGACACTCCAACGTACAAGGGTTTGGCTCGATGGGTGTCACGGCAAAATTGAAGCCAGAAATTCAACAAACTTTAGAAAAATTGTTAGGGCGATCGCTCAATCGCAATCCAGGCTATCGCGCCCGAAATCTTATTGATGCTGCGGATGCGGGTGAGGTAGATTCGTTAATTTGTGTTGGTGGTAATTTATATGCTGCTAACCCAGATTTAACCCAAGCTAAACGGGCATTAGGCAATATTGAAACCATTATCTATCTCGCAACAAAACCCAATTTAGGACACTTTCACGGCTTAGCTAAGAAAAATACAATCATCGTTCCAGTATTTAATAGATTTGAAAATCCACATAAAACAACGACTGAATCTGGTAATAATTTTGTCCGGCTCAATGATGAAGGTAAAACCCATATTAAAGACGGAGATTTAATTTCAGAAGTTGAATTTATCACGGAATTAGCCCATCGACTTCACGGGGAAGCTCCGATTCAATGGCGCAAACTACAAGATACAAAATACGTGCGTCAATTAATCGCTCAAACTATCCCTGGTTTCGAGCAAATGGCAACTATTGACGAAACTAAAGAAGAATTTACCATTGGCGGACGCATCTTTAAACAACCTAAATTTGCCACTCCATCGGGTAAAGCCAAGATGTTTGTTACGCTTTTACCCCAACTGCACGCACCTCAGCCGCAAGATTTTGGTATCTGTGAATCTACTCGCAGTCTTAGCTTAATTTTGATGACTGGACGCAGTTATTCACAACATAATACTGTAGTGTACAAAGAAGGCGATCGCTATCGGGGAATGCCGCA
>NZ_JBOFLP010000255.1:0-21624 GCF_051657925.1 Chroococcidiopsis sp. | reverse complement strand
TGCTGATAAATTCGCTAAAGGTTGAGGCAGTTTCATCTCCCCAACAGAAACACCTCCAATCAAATTTGCTGAATGCGGCATTTGAAATTTATCCTACTAATTGTTCGATTGACATGCGATTTCATGAATCTAGTTGTATTCTTCCCCTTCAAAACAGCAACTATATCAATAGGTAGGTCAAGGTAACACAAAGTTACATAAACTATTCTTATAAATCGCTTTCATTTTCTAGCTACAGTCGCTCTATGAGATCTCATGGCAAAGTCACAAGCCTCATTCTGCCTAGCAAGGGAGCAATCGGTGCTCAGTTAAGGAAATGTTCAAATTCCTGCAAGAAATTGCAGCAAACAGAGCATAACGCAGGAATTGCTATTTCAATCGCTCTTATTGCCTGCAACCCTGCTCTATAATCTATGAAGATAGCGTAAAACTTGAATGAGTCTCGTTACAGTCCGCCAACCAAGCTAAATGAAACCGTGCAGCATATACAGACAACTATAACTGGATAACAGATTATTAGAAATAGATCGAGTTAACTTTACAAATTGTACGAATGCGATCGATTGAGCAACCAATAGTGGGCTGCCGTCCATAAAAATTTGGATCGAGAAATTTGGGTCAAAAACTTTCGGTCAACTACAATGTTAGGCAAGTTACTAGAGGGACGTTATCAAGTCATGCAAGTTCTGAGTGCAGGGGGGTTTTGTCAGACCTACCTCGCTCAAGACACCCATATTTCCAATCGCCCTACATGCGTAGTCAAGCATCTCAAACCTGCCAATAGTTCTCCCAATGCCCTACAAACGTTGAGATGGTTGTTTACAGGCGAAGCCCAAGCTTTAGAAAAACTAGGATGTCACAATCAAATTCCTCGGCTGCTAGACCACTTTGAGGAAAACCAAGAATTTTATCTCATTCAAGAATTCGTACAAGGGCATACCTTAAGTGCAGAACTACAACCAGGTAAGCCTTGGAGTGAAAGCCAAGTGTTTTACATGTTGCAAGAAGTACTGCAAATCTTGGAGTTTATTCACTCGCACGGCTTAATTCATCGCGATATCAAGCCGAATAACTTGCTCAGGCGCAAGCACGATCGCCGTCTGGTGCTAATTGACTTTGGCTCGGTCAAACAAGCATGGACGCAGGTTGTGACGCTGCAAGGGCAGAAGATCAATACGTTTTCCATTGGCTTACCAGCAACGATTACAATCGGCACTCCTGGCTACATGCCTACAGAACAAGAACGAGGCAAGCCTCGTCCTAACAGTGATATCTATGCTTTGGGGATGGTGGCAATTCAAGCTTTAACAGGCATCCATCCGACTCAGCTAGATACCGATCCAGATACCTGTGAAATTCTTTGGCGACACTATCGTAAAATCAGCCCCGAACTAGCGCAAATTATAGATAACATGGTGCGCTACGGCTTTAAAGATCGCTACCAATCTGCAACGGAAGTCTTAGCAGCCCTAGAACCTCTAGCAAATCGGTATCAACCCGTGCTGCATTATGGTTTTCACGAATTACATGGGACTCAGGTTCAGATACCCACAGTAGCGCAAGATTCGCACTCTTTACTGGGTGAAGAAGAGACTGTTTCTTATAGCTGGGGCGATCGCCCGCAATTACAAATACCAAATACAACTGGCAAAGCTACAGCTGCGATTTCAGCCAAAAGATCGACTTCCTTACTCGATTTGGGAATTGGCGCGATCGCTTTAGCGACTTTACTCGTAGGTATCTATTTCGCCTCCCACTCCCCCACACCAGCCTTCAAACCAGAAAAGTATCCTGTATCAATTCCCTTGAAAAGTAGCTAAGGTTAGGGAGCAGGGAGTAGGGAGTAGGGAGTAGGAGCAGAAGCAACAACCGTCACTATTGCTTGTTCCCTTGAAGATTTGTATCTACTCATTTTTCTCTGACAAGGTTAGTAAAAAAGCTAAGTTTTCCTCGGCTTTTAAAGCGTGGGGAGCATTTGCAGGCATGAAGACGAATACTCCTGGTTCTAGAACAATGTCTTGTCCTTCTAGGGTGAGAATTCCCTTGCCCTCCAACACGTTGACGGTAGCGTTGCGAGTAGATGTATGTTCGGAAATTTCAGTTCCAGCCGCGAGACAAAACAGAGTGTATTGACAGCAGCTATCTTTAATCAGTACTTTACTCAATACCCCAGCTTGGGGATATTCAATATTTGCCCGTAACTGCGTGGATGAAGATCGTAAGGGTAATAGGGTGGTACTCATGGATTCCTCAATGGAATAGTCAAAAGTAGGGACAAGTTTAGCTGAGTTCTCGATCGATTACAGATTTTTTTCAGCAAACCCCGCCCGTACAACGGTCAAAAGTCAAAAGCTTAAGAGCGAACAGCAGAGAAAATGATGTAACCTAAGTCCTGCTGATACGTTTGGAAAACTTGGCGCATTGTTAAAACTCGTTGCCGAATTTGCGATCGCGTCAGTATATTCCACAAAATGTGAATTGTGTTAAAAATACCTTCGTCTGCAAGCATTTGCTGCGGTTTGAGCAATCCCATTTCTCCGGTTTGATGTTGCTGTACTGTTAATCCAGCTGCTTCACAAGCTGCAATCCAATTAGACTCTGATAAAGGCGTAGAATTGACTCGGATCGCTTGTGCTAAAGCGCGGTGAATCTCTTCTTCTCGATTTTGTGCTAAAAGTTCGTGAGATAAAAATTTACCACCAGGCTTGAGGCGATCGCGAATTCCTACCAGAATTTTCGCTTTTCCTGGCGGAGATTGCATAGTCAGGATCGCTTCTGCTAATACATAATCAAACTTTTCTGTCAAGCGATCGAGATGAAAGATATCGCCTTCAATAATTTCAACTCGATCGCTCAAACCTGCTGCAACAACATTAGCACGAGCGCGAACCACAGAATCGGGATTTTTCTCAATTCCCACAACCCGCACGCCATAGCGCTGAGCAATTGCGATCGCACTTAAACCAAAACTTGCTGCTAATTCTAAAACCGTTTCCCCAGGTTGAAAATTCGCCCATTGAAATAGTTGCTCTGTCGCCAAACGTCCGCCTGGACGGAGATATTTTTTGCCTGCTGCTGCTAAAACTTCATGTCCTGGGGCAGTTTCGTAGTTAAGGGTAGCGTGGGTCATACATTTGACCTCTAAGTTAATTCTTGGCTACCTTTACTGTGACAAAACAGCTTTGAGTTATCTATGAGCTAGCTCAGTTGTTAGGGAGCAGGGAGCGCACGAGCAGGGAGCAGAGAGCAGAGGAGAGACGTTACATGTAACTTCTGTACACAGTTACCAGTTATCAGTTGTCAGTTACTTACGACTTACGACTTACGACTTACCAACCGCCTCTTCAACCATTTGACGAAATGCTTCCACTATTAGTTGTAAACCCAGCATTGCGATTTGAGCTGCTACTACTCGCGATCGCTCTACTGAATGCAGCCATATGCCACTGGCAATTTTCTAAATCGCGTCAGATGAAACAATTAATTTTTGTAAAAGCGATCGCCATTATTTCCTTACTCGCATGGACGGGGATCGTTATCTGTGGTCGCTTTATTGCCTATACTTGAGCTTTTCAGGCAATTTAGTCAAACTGTCAATTCTTTTTGCTCAAGTTAAGTACAAATTCATGCTTGAGTATAGGTAGTACTTTCCTGTATATTCTAAAAGCTAATCAGTTTGATGCATTTTCCACATCATAACTGTTTATTATTTATGACTAATTTTGTATAGATATTACTAACCACAAAATTTCTCAATCTGTTACTCAGAGGCACAATGGATAAAAAAGCACAACATCAAAAAACTCAACCCGTGACAAATAACGCGATCGCCGATAGCAAAGATTTTAACTTCGATCTTTGGGCGAATGCAGTCAGAAAACAGATGCTTTCTGTACTACAAGAAAAGACACAACATTAACAGTTATCAATGACCAGGGACCAGTGACTAGTGACCAACGCGGTAGTGGTTAGCAACCTAATCCCGAATTTTGCATTCGCGATTGCATGTTGTCGGAGATGGGTTGCTGATGTTTTACGCTGGAAGTATGGGCGATGCTTTAATATCTAATGCCCTTCTCGCATCGCGAATCATGATATGACACGATTTTTTCAATTTGAGGCTGACTTTGTAGACTCCCTGCGTTGTATTCCCATGCAGGTACGTTACAAGTTAGATACTTGTGGAATTAAACTGAAATTACCTGAATGGAACCAATTCAGTCAGGAAGATCGACAAGCACTGATCGATCGCCCCTGTACTACGCCAGCAGAAATTCAAGCATATCGTCAGTGGTTGCAAGACTTAGTTTTTCAATATACTGGTAAATCAGCCAGCGAACTACCAGTAGAAGACAACCCCGATTGGATGAATGCAACAACCGTTCCTGCTAGTATTGGGGAGAAAGCTGGCGAATTTGGCGTGACGCTTAGTTCAGAGCAATGGGCAAAATTACCACCCATAGAAAGATTTGTGTTAATCAAACTCAGCCGTTCGAGCCACGAAAACCGAAATTTTCTACCCGCACTCAAAGAATTTCACCTTATCGACTAGAGTATGCTCTCTGCCAACAACTGATAACAGTTAACTGTTAACTGTTAACTGTCTCTACCAGTTGACACGCCTGTACTCTTTCCCGCGAGACAATCTGCAATTCGTGGGGATAGCGGGGGCGCGGATCTTTCTCTAACCAAATGGGGGGAACCATAGTTAGATCGTAAGCCGCGATCGTATCAATTACGCCGGGACGAGACTTTAGCTCGACTGCGAGTCCTGGCAAATATTCAAAAGCTTCTTCCCAATCGATTTGTGGCACGGTTATAAGTAAAACTGTATTTATTGATACGATATTACAATGACTGGGCGGATAAATAAATATATCTGTAGCTAGAAATACATTTTTTTACATTTGTGGAGATGCGATCGCAATATTTCCTAACATAAATAGCTGTTTTCAGTTATGTGGGGTACAGACTGTGTAGGGGCGCACAGATGTACGCCCCTACGGATGTAATGCAAAGGATTTCCCGCAAAGGCGCTAAATCAGCTCTGCATCTTTGCGCCATATTTTCATCCTTTGCCAAACCCTTTACCACGACTGGTAGAAGGCAGACAAATGCAGCTTTGTAGTTGTTGAAGCAAAGCCTCTCGATCTAGATTTTGTCCGATCAGTACCAGTTGATTCTTTTTGGGTTTGCCGTTCCATTCCTCGTCTTCTAGGGTAAAGCGCTTACCGCAGAGGTGAAAAATATGGCGTTTTGGACTTTCATCAAACCACATAATCCCCTTGGCGCGGAAGATATTTTCAGGAAGTTGGTTGTCTAGAAAATACTGAAACTTTCTAATTGCCAGAGGCTTATCGCTTTGGAAAGATATTGAGGTAAAACCATCGTTCTCTAAGTGATCGGAGTGATGATGGTGATGGTCGTGATGGTCGTGATGGTCGTGGTCGCAGTCTGAATGGTCGTGATGGTCGTGATGGTCGTGATGGTCGTGGTCGCAGTCTGAATGGTCGTGATGGTCGTGATGGTCGTGATGGTCGTGACCGGCAGGAGTATCGAAATACTTATCTGACTCGAATAGACCGACACTAAGAATCAATGGGAGAGGAACTTGCGATCGCGTTGTCCGCAAAATTCTTGCCCCATCTTTAATATCCCGAATCTTGACTTCTAAAAGATCGAGATCTGCTTCCTCGACTAAATCCGCCTTGTTAAGAATGATGACATCCCCATAGGCAATTTGACTGTAAGCTGCTTGAGAGTTAAACAGATCCAAACTGTAATTTGCCGCATCGACGACTGTGATGATTGAATCTAGGCGCGTCATGTCGCGTAACTCCGTGCCTAGAAAAGTCAGTGCCACAGGGAGAGGATCGGCGACTCCTGTTGTTTCCACAACAAGATAATCAACCTTCTCTGGACGTTCCAATACTTTGTAAACGGCTTCTACCAAATCGTTATTAATCGTGCAGCAGATACAACCGTTACTCAACTCCACCATGTCTTCGCCTGTAGTGACGATCAACTCGTTATCAATCCCAATTTCGCCGAATTCATTCACTAAAACGGCTGTTTTGAGACCTTGCTGGTTAGTCAGGATGTGATTGAGCAGAGTTGTTTTACCGCTACCGAGAAAGCCTGTAATGATGGTGACTGGTAGCCCCTGTTTCGGTGCATCCATTGCGGGAGATTGGTCAGAACCTACTGCTGATTGCATAGCGCTGCTGATTTAAATCTTGAAAGTCTTATCTTACAATCTGCTAGGGCAAGAAGTATGACTTACACTCTTGCCCCATCTTTATTCATTATGTCGCGTTCGATGAATTCAGGAGGGGCTTAGCAAAATTCGCGATCGATACACCGACTCAATCTCCGCTGCAAACCGATCGCCTCGAATGAGCGATCGCTCGCCTGAAGTGACGCAGCTGCTATCCAAAAAGGCAAGTCAAGCTTTAAGTCGAATTAGTCAACCGACAACCAATCCTCACGTAGAATTACCAGATCAATTTAGTATATTGTTCTACAAGCGCGATCGCTCAGTCTGGGCAATCTTCCCTAAAATCCAAAACTGCTCCCTGCTCCCTGCTCCCTGATAACTGTATAGGCGGTTTTGAACGAAGATGATGGCTTGAGCCTGTGAATCTGCTGGCTAAACCCGCCCCTACGACAACTGATAACTGATAACTGATAACCTGACAATGCAATCTTCTGCTACACTGACGCTTTGCGAATCTTCCGAGCCAGCGGGAGCGCGAGAACAACCGCGTTATTTTCTCTCTCCCAATGAAGAAATTGTCATCGGGCGATCGCCTGATTGTCAAATTGCCCTCGATCCCAAGCGTTACACGACGGTTTCGCGCTATCACGCCAAGTTACGCTGGCAAAAAAGTTCCGAGCCTGTTTGGGAAGTTTGCAACCTCAGCTCGACCAATGGCACGTATATTAACGGTAAGCAGATTGGCGAAGAATGGCGGAGGTTACAATCGGGCGATCGCATTACCCTTAGTTGGGAAGGTCCAGAGTTTCTGTTTGAATATCAGGCGTTACCTGCTACTGTACTCGTTCAAGCTCCAACGAGCGCCCAAAAGCCGCAGATAGAGGCTCATGCAAATGCAGTTGTCCCTGTAGCAGAATCAGCAGTTGAGCCTGAACCAATAGTTGCTATACCAGAAGCACCACAACCTGAAGTAGTACAGCCACCTGCTCTTGAAATCGAGCTAGAAAAGCCACCATTACCACAGCCTGAAGCGGTAGAACAACCTGCTGCGATCGCCCAACCAGAAGCAGCACCAGCGATCGCTTCAACCCCCGAACCTATTTCTGCTGCAAGTCCTGCTATTCCAGCACTACCCGATACTGGTAAAAGCTTATGGGAGCTTGGTTTAAATCCAACAATTCTGACATTAACCGGACATTCAGATTTGGTACGTACAGTTGCGTTTAGTCCTGACGGTCAAATTCTTGCTAGCGGTAGCGCTGATAAAACCATCAAATTGTGGCAACTCAATACTGGGCAAGTTGTCAATACCTTTAACGGACATAAATCGGCAATTAATGCCGTTGCGTTTAGTCCTGACGGTCAAGTTCTTGCCAGTGGTAGCGCCGATAAGACAATCAAACTCTGGAACCTCAGCACGGCTGAAGAAATCTCTACTTTTGTCGGTCATGGTTCGGCTGTAAATAGCGTTGCGTTTAGCTCTGATTGTCAGATGCTAGTGAGTGGCAGCGCGGATAAAACCGTGAGACTATGGAATCTCGGCACGGGTGCAGAAATCCACAAACTGGAAGGATACAAATTAGGTGTGAATGCGGTTGCTATTAGCCCTGACGGTCAAATTATCGCTAGTGGCGGTGCAGATAAGATTGTTAAACTGTGGCATATCGATACGGGTGAAGAATCTGCTTTGCCAGCTTTGCGGGCTGCGGTCAACGCGATCGCCTTTAGTCCTGATGGTAAACTACTGGCGATCGCGACTGAAGATAAATTACTCAAACTATGGGATCTGAGTGCAGTAGAGGAAGTGTACGCCATCTGCGGCTATGCATGGCAAGTTGGGGCGATCGCGATTAGTCCGAACGGGCAATTCCTCGCTAGTGGCGATCGCGACAAGGCGATCGCGCTGTGGCAGTTATAGCAATTCTCGATTGCGTGCGCGATCTTTGTAGGGGCGCACAGCTGTGCGCCCCTACTTTTGGTAAGTGTACTGCGTAATTAGAACAGTAAATATTTTTAGCAAAGCTTATGATTTCATAATACATCAATCTGTCATAGTTAGGTTTTAGAATTACTTGTCTGATTGCGGATTATCTTACTAACCAATTTTTTAACAAAAAGTAAATAAAAAACAGATAATATCCGAAATCATCTACTTTTCAATTGAATGCATCTTTAACTCGCAAAATCTCAAATCAATGCTAGGTCAATTATTAGATGGGCGTTATCGAGTCCTGAAAGTCTTGGGTGCAGGTGGATTTAGCCAAACTTACATCGCTGAAGATACCCGTCGTCCTGGTAATCCTTGCTGTGTAGTCAAACATTTGAAGCCAGCAAATAGTAATACCAACTTTTTATTAGCAGCTAGACGATTATTTGATAAAGAAGCCAAAATTTTAGAAAAACTAGGAATTCACGACCAAATTCCCAGATTGCTAGCCTATTTCGAGCAAAACCAAGAATTTTATTTGGTGCAAGAGTTAATCGAAGGACATTTGCTGAGTGCAGAATTGTTCGGTGGTCGTCGTTGGCAAGAAGATCGAGCGATCCAGATGCTCTTAGATGTATTAGGGATTCTTAACTTCGTGCATCAGCAGGGAGCAATCCATCGCGATGTCAAACCAAATAACATAATTCGTCGCCAACAAGATAATAAATTAGTACTCGTAGATTTTGGTATTGTTAAAGAGATTAACGTTCAACTGCTGACAGCTCAAAGCCAAGTTAGCGCCTCGATCGCCGTGGGTACTGTCGGATATATGCCACCGGAACAAGCGCGAGGTAGACCGCAATTCAATAGCGATATCTACGCGCTGGGAGTCATTGCGATTCAAGCACTCACCGGACTCACGACGCAAGATTTAAGAGAAAATTTTCAGGGAGAAATTGACTGGCAAGGTCAGGCACAAGTTAGCGATCGCCTCGCAGTAATTATCAATAAAATGGTACGTTACGACTTTAGAGAGCGCTATCAGTCGGCATCTGAAGTTATAGAGGCATTGCGATCGCCATCCTCAATCAACGCTGGTTATGCAACTACAGAATTAGACCAACGTCCTAGATACTCGCAGACGCAACAAGCAAGTCAATATGCCGTCTTACCAGAGACAGCTCCCAGCACTCAATTTTCCGCACAGTCAATTCCTAGTACTCCAGTTAGCTTCACTCAGCCAGCGACGAACCAAAACGTCACGACGAATTCACCCAGCACTCAACCTAGCAAGCGATCGGGTGGTTTAGCTAAGTTGGCAGCTAAACTTAAATCTCCTTTGGGAATGACTATGGGTGCTGCTGCTGTCGTTAGTGTCGCGGCTGCTTTCGGACTGGTCGTGATGAATAAAGAAAGCATCAAATCTGGCTTGGCACAAGTTGAAGTGCTGAAAAAAGCAAAGCAATACGAAGAATGCATCAAGCACGGCGCAACTATTAACATTCCTAGCAGCAATACCATAGAAGATAAACAAGCACAAACAAATTTAACAAAATCAGTTAATGAGTGTCGCATCGCTCAAGCTAAAGCTTTAGCAGAGGAATTCAAAATTGCTGAGGCGCTCGCGATCGTGTCTACAGTGCCAGCCGAGCAACCTTTGTTTGAAGAAGCTCAACTCCTCACCAGTCAGTGGTCTAAGAGAATTTTTCAAGAAGCGAAAGACGCTTATGAAAGAGATGGTGATTTTGAAAAAGCTGTTTTATTAACCAGAGCAATTCCTACAAAAAGCTCTATTTTTAAAGACGTAAGACAAACAGTCGCCACTTGGGAAAGAGAATCAAAAACGAATCAAGACTACTTAAAACTAGCAGAACAAGCACTCAGCCAAAGTCGATGGCAGGATGCAGTTAATACAGCTAAAAAAATTCCATCCAGCACGCTATTTTGGAATACAAAACGTAACGAAATTGTCGAGCAAGCTAATTCTCGACTGGCGCAAAAACCAAATCCAACTAGTCCATCTCCCGCTGCTGCTAAACCAGCTCAAGTCCTACCTCAACAGCCACAGCCAGTTATCAAAGCTGTAAATCTTCCTATACAGCAGAAGATTCCAGTATCTAGTAAAGCTGCTAAATCGACTCCTGAAGCATCAATACCAGAGTTAAAACAAACTTCTACATTTGTCGAGCCACCTGCTTCAGATCCATGTCCCAACGGCGATCCAGCATTTGGATGCGTGGATGACAATCATAGCGCCACCGAGGAAGCACCTAATAGTGCGATCGAACAGGAACCAAACGGTAACAGCACAAGTGAGGATAATAGTCCAGGTTGGTAGCGTGTTTGTCTATTAGTCAGTTGTCATTTGTCATTGGTCATTTGTTGATGGTAATTGGTAATTGACGGTTGACGGTAAACGCGCTTCGCTACACTCCGTGAAGACGGTTGCTCTTTCTCCCTCAGCTCCCGAGCGCTCTCGAGCGCTTCCTCAGCTCTCTTCCCCCTGCTCCCTGCTCCCTGACAACTGACATCTTATGTCACCTAAATCTGAAAAGCTACAAGCACGAATTCAGGAAATTCAAAAATTTGCCAGCACTAACTTTGAGCGAGATCGAAAATTTAGAACGGTTTTCCAAGAATTAGAAAAAATTGCCGCTTGTCTCAAAACAGAAAAACTAAAATTGCACATCGTCAGCAATAACTTAATTGCAGCGCGATCGCTTCAAATTTATTTCGAGCGGCATAGATTATCGCAATTTTATCAGGTTGGAGTCAGCTCTTTACCAAAGCAGATCGAACCCGTGCGATCGGCAGGAAGTGCCACACTAGTATTATCGACATCTAGCAGCGAAAAAGTATACCTGCTTTCTACTACCGAAACAACTAGTATCGGCCGTAATCCTGATAGCGAAATAGCGCTCGATTCAAGTTTGTACAAAAAAGTTTCTTGGAATCACGCTCAAATTAGTCCTTGTGGAAATTTAGCTTGGGAAATTTGCGATCGCAACAGCACTAACGGGACTTATATTAATGGAGTTCGATTACAAGGATGCCAAAAATTACAGACAGGCGATCGCATTACTCTCGCCGCATCAGCAAGTTCGGCTTATCCAGAATTTGTGTTTGAGTACAGTTTAACGACTGAATATCCAGAATCTTTAGTAGAAATGCTCGATTGCGATATTCTTTGTTTGATGTGCGATCTCGCCACACCTACAAACGCTTGGCAGGGATTAATAACGATAGCCAATGCAGCACCGATCGCTAAGCGCGTCGTCATTGGTAGTATCCCAAGTTTAACTCAAGTTGAAACCTGGCTGCGCAGTCAAGATCTAAGTGATGTTTTTGAATTAGTAGTTCTATCTCTCAGTTCGTTCTCTCTCCAAACTCAAACCTCAGAAATTAATTCAGTAGCGCAACAGGAACTGGAAAAATTTTGTCAATCTTTAGAAACATTTATTAAAGGTAAGCCAGAAGATATTTTAGCTCAACGATTGACTGCACGAATTATAAAAGAACTTAGCGTCATCGAGCAAGTGCTCGAGCGCGAAGCTGAGGCGATCGCACAACAACTTCAGCAAGAAGAAGCTCGAATTCAAGGTTTAGCAACTGACGATGTAAAAGAGCAGGCGAAGAAAGCTTTACGAAAAGCTAGCGATGACAAGGATAAGTTTTTTAAGCAAGTTAAGCTCGAACTCAATCAATCGAAAACTGCTTTATTAGATACGTATAGTAAAAAAAGTATTACGTACAAAGTTGAAGAGTTTATCGAGCGACTAAAACCACAAGTTTTGAAAAAAGGTGGATTTCAATATATTCAACTAAGAGCAGAAAATCCGGTTGCTGCGAATGGTAATGTCAACGCTGACCTGACATATTTTTGCAGCCATGAATTGAAAAGATGGGCAGATAAAGAATGGCAATTAGTGACTATGACTTATGGTGAAGGTGGATTAAATACCATAGTTAAAACTGTATATAAAACACTCAATTTTTTACCATCGATAAACCTAGATAAATCCCTTTTTTATTCCGAGCGACGTATAGATATTCAAAAAAGCTTAATGAATTCGTTCATTGAAGCTCCTTATGAAGGTCGCTATCAAGGAGTTTCTCCTTTAACATATGTCCTGAAACAAATCAGAGCCAACATGATGCAATTTACTTTTCTAGTTGGCTTTGGTGCTATGTTTATTGGGATAAGAGTCAGTGGTGGTGGCAAGCAAGTTATTTCCAGTATTACCCAACCTCTAAGAGAGAATCCTATCCTGTTTGGTATTGTTATATTTTTATTAATTTGTTTGCTGACCTACACTTATCAGAAAGATACCACGCTTCAGCTAGAGGCGATCGCCGATAAGTTAAGAAAAGAACTATCCAATCACTATCAGTCTTTGAGTAAGAATTTAGTAGAGAAATTAGTTCTGGAAATTACGACAGTTTTAGAGACAGAAGAGAAGCGGTTGAAAGATACTTTAGAAATTGCCAACGATCGATTTACTACTTATATTATCGATATTGAAAAGAATCAGTTGTTACTTAGAAGTAATTTGGAACAGCAAAAAATCCAACTCAGAAATTTGGATAAAGAAAAAGCTGAATTGCAAAAGCTAAAAAGATTTTAGTTTTAATTCTAGCAGGAGTTACGCGCTCGATCTCCAACTCCCTTAATCAGGTGGCATTAGCGCCACTCGATCGCGACAGTGGTGGGATGCGTGGCAAACGAACAATCGGAGGTGACACGCAGTTATGTTACCTTCTGTTAACAATTTAGCGATCTTCAAATTTTCTTCAAATCTATTGAATAAGCTCAATCTATTACCTTTCATCATCCTTATAGAAAATCCCGTTAAGATTGGGCTTGCCAACATGAAAATACAAACTGGTAGTAAAGAATTAGTTTTAATTGTTGACGATGACGCTTTATTCCGAGCTACTATTAAAGACTCGCTAAAAATTCATAACTACAAAACTTTGATAGCTAGTGATGGGATTGAAGCAATCGCACTTTATGCCCAAAACCGCGCTGAAATTGGCGTAGTTCTGCTCGATTTGAGGATGGCATCGTTAGATGGTGCAACAACAATTCGAGTTTTAAAAGTTATGAATCCTCAAGTTCAAATCGTGGCTATGAGCGGATTGTCTTTCTACGAGATCGGTCATTTTCTCGATAAAACAAGTATTTGTGGATTTTTACACAAACCCTTTACTGCCAAAGAACTCTTACAAGCATTACAAGCTATTCGCAGTCCCAAAATAAGATAGTTCGTTCGGATTACAAGAATGTTTATATTCGATTTACAGGTTCAACAAATGAATTCTTCTAGACTTTTTACAACAAATCTTTCTAAAAAGCAAGTAGAAACGCAAGCACATATTTTAATTATGTGCGATCGCCTAGAGAAATTAGCACAATTTTCTCAAGTTTTATCTCAATGGGGATATTCCGTTCAGTCTGCTAGCAATCTTGTCTCGCTATTAATGCTAATTGGCAAGAGCATTCCTAAATTAATTCTGCTCAACATCGATCTATCAGAAATCAATAATCTTGAATTTTATTATCATCTGAAAACCGATCGGCGAACTAGCAAAGTGCCAATTATTTTTTTCAATGACTTAGATAGCCTGTGCAGTCACCTAAAAGCTCTAGAAATTGAGTAGCAGGGGACGAGAATGGTAAACTCCTCATGGAATCGGTCGGTCAGTGGTAGCCAGACGGAATAAAGCTACGACAGCGACATTAGCACGAGTCGAAACTGCCTGAGTCCGTGCAGGTAGGCTTGGTTTGTGTAGTTGCGAATTCTATTCGCCTCAGCTTAATGCCTTTTTTATCTAGATTTGTAGCAAAGCGATCGCCTGACTCTGTAAATAAGTCTTAGGATAGTTGGAACTGTTCTCAAAATCTCTCAAATATAGCTTAGCAACAGTTCAATCCCACAGATAAAAACAAAAGTTGATTGCTATGCCCAGAAAAAAAAGGCTTTTGTTTGCACTTTTATTAAGTACAGCATTACTCGTTAATCTCTGCTTCGGCTGGGGAAAAATCGAGCAAGTCGCTGCCCAGAAACCAGAATATGCAGGCAAAAAGCTGGTAATGGTAACATCAGCTGATTATCCTCCCTACGAATTTCGCGATACGGCAAAAGGTAAAGGCGAAATCATCGGCTTTGACGTTGATATTGCAAAATATATCGCCAAAGAGTTAGGCTTTGAGCTAGAAATTCGCGATACTGACTTTAGCGGTATCATCCCTGCTTTGCAATCTCGCCGCGCTGATTTTGCGATGGCGGGAATGACACCTACTCCCGAACGCAGAAAGAATGTTGATTTTTCTCAAATTTATTACGAAGCTAAAAATACAATTATTGCCCAGAAAGGGAGTAATCTTACTAAAGCGGCAGACTTAGCGGGTAAGAAAGTCGGCGTTCAACTCGGTTCTCTGCAAGAGAAAGCAGCAAAGAAATTTAAAGGAGTAAATTTAGTTCCTTTAAACAGAATTGGCGAAATTATCCAAGAAGTCAAATCTGGGAGAATTCAAGCAGCAATTATTGAAGATACAATTGCTACAGGTTTTGTTGCCAACAATCCAGATTTAGAATTTCATACTCTTGCTAATACAGAAGAAGCAGGCTCTGCGATCGCTTTTCCTAAAGGCTCAAATTTAGTTGGCGATTTTAACCGCGTCCTCAAACAATTACAGGACAGCGGTGAAATGAAAAATCTGATTAATAAATGGTTTGGGAATAACGAACAACCAGCTACCAACACAGCAACATCGGGTTCGGGTAATATTTCCGCCAGTATTCCTTTCATTATTGAAGGCGTAGGAACTACACTGCTTTTTAGTGCCTTGTCTGTCTTTTTCGGCTTTATTTGGGGAACAATTCTTTCACTGTTAAAAATTTCTACATTTAAGCCGTTGGTGTGGCTTGCTAATGCCTATACCTCTATATTTCGCGGTACGCCCTTACTTCTACAAATTGCTCTAGTCTACTATGCTACACCACAACTCACGGGCTTTGATATTCCCGCTTTATTAGCAGGAGTCATCACCTTTACCCTCAACTCAGGAGCGTACATTTCTGAGACAATTCGCGGAGGCATTTTGGCAGTCGATAAGGGACAAAGGGAAGCAGCTTTGTCATTAGGAATTGCCTACCAGCCGATGATGTTAGATATTATTTTGCCTCAAGCAATCAAGAATATTTTACCAGCTTTGGTCAATGAAAGTATTACTTTACTTAAAGACTCGGCATTAGTCTCCACAATAGGCGTAGCCGATCTTTTGCGTCGCGCTCAAATCGTTGGAGCAGAAAAATATATCTACTTTGAACCACTGCTATTTGCGGGTTTAATTTACTACTTATTAGTCATGAGTTTGACTTGGGGGGGATATGTACTTGAAAGAAGATTACAGCGTAGCACTTGATCGAGATGTTGCTGTTAATGTTGAAAATTTAGAGAAGTCTTTTGGCAGTCTCAAAGTTTTGCAAGGGATTTCAACCCAAATTAGAAAAGGAGAAGTTGTCGCAGTTATTGGACCTTCCGGTTCGGGAAAATCTACTTTTTTGCGCTGTATTAACTTACTAGAAGTACCAACTGCGGGCAAGATTTATATTAATGGTACTGATATTACTGCCCGCCATACTGATATTATGAAAATTCGTCAAAATGTCGGTATGGTGTTTCAGCATTTCAATTTATTTCCGCACATGACAGTATTAGATAACGTCACCTATGCTCCAATTAAGGTGAAGCAAGTCCCAAAAAATACTGCCCGTGAAGCAGGAATGGAACTGCTAGAAAAAGTTGGTTTGGCAGAAAAAGCAAAAGTCTATCCATCAAAGTTATCTGGGGGACAAAAGCAACGAGTGGCGATCGCTCGTGCTTTAGCCATGAAACCAGAAGTCATGTTATTCGATGAACCAACCTCAGCTCTCGATCCAGAAATGGTGAAAGAGGTATTGGAAGTGATGAAAGACCTTGCTAGAACTAAGATTACAATGGCGATCGTCACTCATGAAATGGGATTTGCGCGCGAAGTTGCCGATCGCATTTTGTTTTTAGATGGAGGACGGTTAGCAGAGGATGCGTCACCTCAGCAGTTTTTTACTAAGCCTCAGTGCGATCGCGCTAAGCAATTTTTGGAGAAAATCTTGTAGTTTATGAAGATCTAGTTTTTTATTATTCCCTCTATCTAACTAGGTGGAGGATAGTTTTTCTTTGTTTCACGCAAAGACGAGAACACTTCTGTGCGGGGGTTACCCCCGTTGAGGAGCGATTGCGTTGTGGGGGTTCCCCCATTGAAGCATGTCGCGTGAAAGTGTCCGTAGCAAAGACGCAAAGAAGGACGCAGAGAGTTTCTTATCTGAGCTTGGGATACTTCATAATATATACTCATATAAAGTCTCTATAGCGTGTCTAAACCAATTGTGAAATACCGTTCATCTGTCTATAACATGCTAATTGTGCTTTCACAAATGACAAATGATAATCCTCACTTGTTGTTTCACAACTCAAATAAACACGCTATATCCATATAGTTAATTCAATGAAAATATCAACATTAATTTTAGCTGCGCTTGGATTAGGTATTGCTTTCGGAATTTTATTAATCTATGGGTCCCCAAGCTCAATTTCATTTCTGGACGAGTATTTTCTCTCGCCTCTCGGCGAGGCTTTTTTACGTCTGATTCAATTTGTAGTTGTGCCGATCGTTTTTTCCTCGCTGATTCTTGGTTTAACTCGGATTCAAAATGCAACTCAAGTTGGTAGATACACGCTAAAATTAATTTCTAGTTATGCAGTCACTAGCGCGATCGCGGTTGGTTTAGGTATCTTGCTGGCGATTGTCTTGAAACCTGGAGTTGGAGTCACTGGCTTTCAAATCGCAGAAACTACACAAATTGTCCAAAAGCAATCTTTGATTGATTGGTTAGTGAGCCTAATTCCGGTTAATCCTCTAGAAGCATTAAGTACGGGAAATTTACTTCAGACGATTTTTTCTGCTGCTTTAATTGGTGTTGCCATTCAATTAGTCGGAGATAGAGCAACAAGCTTTGTTAACTTAATAGAAAGTGTTTATTTTATTTTTGAGAAAATTTTAACGTTGATTTTATATACAGCTCCAATTGGAGTTTTTGCTTTAATTAGTTCGGCGATCGCCACTCAAGGATTAGACTTAATTCTCAAACTTTTCATATATGTTATTGGTTTGTGTATTGGTTCGATAATTATGATTGGTTTTTATACTCTTGTTCTCTTCGTCCTCAAAGCCAAGCCAGTACATTTTTTTCAAAGCTTTTTTCCAACTTTATCCCTAGCATTTGGTACGGCAAGCTCGAATGCAGCGCTACCAATTGCTTTACAAAATGCCCAAGAAAACTATGGAATGCGCGAAGATATTGCTAGTTTTGCTATACCTTTAGGTACGGCTTTAAAACGCGACGGTTCGGCAATTTTACAAGGATTCAACGCTCTATTTATCGCGCAACTCTATCAGATTCCGCTAACTCCATCACTAATGCTAGCGATCGCCCTCAGTACCTTTCTGGTTTCATTTAGTACCGCAGGCGTACCAGGTGCAGGAATTATCATGATGACTACCGTACTCTCAGCCGCAGGGCTGCCCGTAGAAGGAGTTGCACTTGTCGCAGGTGTAGATCGCCTCACGGATGGCTTGAAAACCGTTTTAAATGTCGTGAGTAACACGGTCAATGCTGTAATTTTAAGTCATTGGGAAAGCACCTCTCTGGAGCAAGCCACCGAACAGTAATGTTTAATTCGTTCTGAAGGCTCTCGGTGTCATGCCTGTAAGCTGCCGGAACTGTTCGCTCAGGCGGCTGTGGCTGTGGAAACCACACATCAACGCAATCTCTGTAATCGAGCGGTCAGTTTGTTTCAACAACTGCTTTGCCCGTTCGATACGTTGCCCGAGCAGATATTGGTAGGGAGATGTGCCTAGGGATTGTTTGAATAGATGGCTCAAATAAAATTGACTGATGCCCAGTAGGTCTGCTAGATCGGCAAGCTTGATGTCTTGATGTAGGTGTTCGTGAATGTAGTCCAAGACTTGCAGCAGTTGATGCTGGGGCAATCCACCTGCGTAAATGGTCGGCTGTGGTTTAGCACTAGCGTATTGTCTGAGTAAATGCACCGCTAGGACATTTGCCAGCGACTCGATGTAAAGCCTGCTGCCTGAATTTTTCGGTTGAAGTTCAGCCAGCAGCATCATGCCGATTGCCTCAAGTTGGCGATCGCGAATCTGAAATTCGGGCATTAATTCCAGGCGATTGGGGTTCATCGCTAAAGCTTCTCCAGCCACGCCTTGGATAAATCGAGAGGCAATCCGAATCCGCAAGAAGCGATCGTCGCTCTCCCAACGAGCAAAAAACGGCATCTTGGCAGGCGTGATGCAAAAGTCGCCCTTGGCGTATAATCCCGTGCGAGTTCTATCTCCCTGAGTTTGCACTAAGCGTACTGGACGAGGCGCAAGAGACAAACAAATCGCGTGTTCGTCGCTGTAACAAGTCCTTCCTTCCCCAGCAGGGTGTTGGAATTGTTCGACCAGAATATTCTCCCAACCCCGATCGCGACTCGACAAGATGGGTAAGCTGGTACATTCAATCTGATGGTTACCACTCGTCTTCATGCTGCAAACCCAACGCTCCTAGTTCCAATTGTATTCGTTTGGGTATTCCCCTAAACGTTCTCAGAATCGATCGCAAGATTTGGATAGTTTCGCAGGAATCAGATAGTTGGATACGAATCGTTTCCCTAAGCTAGAAGAGCGATCCTTCAGGAGGCGATCGAATATGACACATCTATTACACATTGATTCTAGCCCGCGCGATCGACGCTCTCGCAGATTACCAAAGAAGCCGTAGGGGGATTGATGACAACTGTTGACAACTTGTCTTTTGGATTAAAACTTTTCTCAGCTCTAGGCTGCGGGCTGGTAGCTGGAGTTTTCTTTGCCTTCTCAACCTTCGTGATGAGCGCTCTTGCACGACTTCAACCAAAGGAAGGTATTGCTGCCATGCAATCGATCAATATCATGGCAATTAATCCACTGTTCATGCTGGCGCTCTTCGGCACAGCTGCGACTTGCCTTTTTCTGGCTGTCTCCTCGCTGTTAAAGTGGCATCAGCTTGATGCTGCCTATTTGCTCGTCGGCAGCCTGCTCTATCTCGTTGGCACTGTTTTGGTGACGATCGCATTCAACGTGCCGCTGAACGATGCGTTGGCAACTGTCAAACCAGACAGCACCCAAGGCGCAAATCTATGGGCTAGCTACCTCACAAACTGGACAATCTGGAATCACGTACGAACGATAGCGGCACTGGCAGCAACAGTATTGTTGACGATCTCGCTTTGCAATCGTGCGGTGCAATAAAACTGCTGTACAACCAAACTTTTAAAGTCCCAATAGTTACATTTAGAATCGTCTTGAGATATCAGCGCTAATTGTAAATTTATTAGTACATTTGTTTGCTGCTTTACCTTTCAATGTACCTCACTTGTGTCAAAATAATATATCACACGAATATATCGTATGCTTAATATATCTTACCAAGTCCGTAGAATGCTTACCTCATAGCAGGTGTAGATTCCGGCTTGAAAGGAAAAGCGCGATCGCCCCAAAAGTTATTCGCCAATCGTGTAGTATATGTATTACACTGCAGTCTAGCAATTTGTTTAGGATTCATCAACTCTTTCATCGGGAACTGTCATGAGCGATCGGTCATCTATTTCATACCAATGACTCCAGACCAATGAACGCTTTCATAGGATATAACCATGTCATCTGACTTTTGGGAGATAGGCATTATGTCTAAATTGAGTAACAATAGTAGGCTTCTTAATTAGCTCAGGACAAGTGCGATCGCCGAGCAACAGTCAACCATCTGCGACTGATACTTTATGATTTTTTCTATTTCCGATACCTTTATCAAACGCCCCGTCTTTGCAGCGGTGTGTTCGATTATCATTGCCCTAATGGGGATAGCGTTTATCCCTACATTACCAGTCGCGCAGTATCCTGAGATTGCTCCACCCCAAGTCAGCGTGACTTCAAACTATGTGGGAGCTAATGCGTCAGTCGTTGAATCGACCGTTACCAACGTTTTAGAGCAAGAACTCAACGGTATCCAAGGCTTACGTTACATCAAATCTACCAGCGCTAACGACGGAACCAGTAGTATCAATCTCACATTTGAGTTGGGGCGCAACCAAGACTTAGCAGCAGTGGACGTGCAAAATCGGGTATCAACCGTACTATCGCGGTTGCCTGGACCCGTGACGCAGACAGGCGTGCAAGTCACGAAAGCTAATAACAACTTCTTGCTAGCATTTGGTATTTACTCCGATCGCGATGAAAACAAAAAACAAGATATCTACGATGAAACTTATTTAAGCAACTATGCCGATCTCTACATTGCCGATGCGATCAAACGGATAAAAGGGGTAGGTGGTGTAGAAATCTTTGGCGAACGCAAATATGCGATGCGTTTGTGGCTAGACCCCAACCGCCTCGCCAGTCGTAACTTGACTCCCCAAGATGCGATCGCGGCATTGCAACAACAAAACCTGCAAGTGGGAGCAGGGCAGATCGGACAACCGCCAAATAAATCCGAGCAACTGTACCAGTATGCAGTCAATGCCCAAGGTAGATTGCAGAACGAGGAGGAATTTAACAATCTCGTCATTAGAACTGCTGAGGATGGCACGCTAATCAAACTTAGGGATGTCGGTCGAGCAGAGCTAGGAGCGGAAAATTATAGTTCTCTATTGCGATTTACTGCGAGCGATCGCATGACGCACCGAGGTGTAGGCTTAGGCATCAATCAACAGTTTGGGAGTAACGCCCTCGATACGGCGGCGGCTGTGAAGCAGGAAATGGAGCGATTAAAAGAAACCTTTCCGCCTGGGATGCACTATGAAATTGCTTTCGATACCACCACGTTTATTGAAGCTGGGACGGAAGAGGTCATCGTTTCGTTGCTGCAAGCAGTCGGATTGGTCGTCATCATCGTTTATTTATTCTTGCAGAATTGGCGATCTGCATTGGTAATTTCAATTGCCATGCCCGTAGCTTTAATCGGGACGTTTATCTTTGTCAAAATCTTCGGTTTCTCAATTAATACCCTGACTTTATTTGGCTTAACTCTAGCAACGGGTTTAGTTGTAGACGATGCGGTGGTGATTGTCGAAGATATCATGCGCCGAATTCAGGATGATGGACTCCGACCTGTAGATGCAGCGATCGCCTCAATGAATTCGCTGTTTAGTGCTGTCATTGCCACTTCTCTTGTCTTGATTACCGTCTTCGTCCCAGTAGCTTTTTTCCCTGGGACAACCGGACAGTTATACAGACAGTTTGCCTTGACGATCGCCTTTTCGATTACCGTATCGACGTTTAACGCCGTGACATTTACGCCGATGCTATCTGCATTGTTACTCAGGCGCGGGCAAGTCCCGA
>NZ_JBOFLP010000254.1:0-8993 GCF_051657925.1 Chroococcidiopsis sp. | reverse complement strand
CGCAATTTTCTTGACGAATAATTTTAATTCTCGGAGCGTTAAATTGGCAACAAATTTCTACACTGCGATCGGGCGAACCGTCATCAATGACTAGAATTTCAAAGTTTTTATAAGTTTGTACTAACACTGAACGAATTGTTGCTGCAATATATGGTTCACTCTTGTAAACCAGAACAATAACAGAAACTTTTGTCATCTTTAAGATTTGCACCCATTTCAGGGGTAGTAACATTTATCATACGGTAATGTTGCGTAAGAAAAACTTTCTTATAGTAATATTTTTTACTAAATGGCTTGCAGCTCAGCTCCGAGTCGAGCTAGAGCCGTAAAAATCCGTGCAAAAATCTATAATTAGTGAATGTAAAGCTAAACCCGAACTTGTCTCCACCTAATGACCACTGCTAACCGCCGCTATCACATCACCACTTTTGGCTGCCAGATGAACAAGGCTGACTCCGAACGCATGGCTGGCATCCTTGAGGATATGGGCTTCGAGTGGTCAGAAGACCCAAATGAAGCAAGTTTACTCCTCTACAATACTTGCACGATTCGGGACAACGCCGAGCAAAAAGTTTATTCCTACTTAGGTAGACAAGCGAAGCGCAAGCAGGAACAAGCAGACTTAACAATAGTCGTCGCTGGTTGCGTGGCACAGCAGGAAGGAGAAACACTGCTGCGACGAGTACCGGAAATCGATCTCGTCATGGGACCCCAACACGCTAATCGTTTAGGAGAACTGCTAGAACAGGTATTCGACGGCAATCAAGTTGTAGCAACAGAACCCATTCAAATTGTCGAAGATATTACGAAACCGCGCCGCGACAGTACCGTAACTGCTTGGGTTAATGTGATTTATGGTTGTAACGAACGCTGTACTTACTGCGTGGTTCCCAACGTGCGCGGCGTAGAACAGTCTCGCACGCCGGAGGCGATCGCAGCAGAAATGTTAGAGTTGGGCAAACAGGGATATAAGGAAATTACCTTACTCGGTCAAAATATCGATGCTTATGGGCGCGACTTACCAGGAACTACCCCAGAAGGCAGACACTTACACACGCTGACAGATTTACTCTACTACGTCCACGACGTACCAGGAGTCGATCGCCTCCGTTTTGCTACCAGCCACCCGCGTTATTTCACCGAACGATTAATTCGTGCTTGTGCGGAGTTACCCAAGGTATGCGAGCATTTTCACATTCCCTTCCAATCGGGAGATAATGAAATCCTCAAACGGATGTCACGGGGTTACACGCACGAAAAATATCGGCGGATTATCGATAAAATTCGGCAACTGATGCCCGATGCTTCAATTAGTGCTGATGCCATTGTCGGCTTTCCTGGGGAAACTGAAGCACAGTTTGAAAATACGCTCAAATTAGTGGCAGATATTGGTTTCGACCATTTGAATACAGCAGCTTACTCCCCACGTCCTGGGACTCCCGCTGCTTTATGGGATGCACAATTAAGTGAAGAAGTCAAGAGCGATCGCCTGCAAAGATTAAATCATTTAGTTGCTACCACAGCTCAAGCGCGATCGCAGCGTTATTTAGGTAGAGTTGAGGAAGTTTTAGTCGAAGACCAAAACCCTAAAAACCCCCAACAAGTGATGGGAAGAACGAGGGGAAATCGTTTGACGTTCTTTGATGGCGATATTGTCCAGTTCAAGGGGAAATTAGTTACAGTCAAAATTACTGAAGTACGGGCTTTCAGTTTGACAGGAGAACCGATAGAGGCGCGTCAATTGGTAGTTGGTTGACAGTTGACAGTTATCAGTTATCAGTGTAGAAAGCTGACTGTAACCGAAGGTGCGATCGATTGAGGATTGTTGTAGCTGAGTAGAGGTTTAATCATGCCTACTATTGCCAAACACAATGAGGCGATCGCAGTCATCATTATTTTTGCTGTAGAACCAGAACAACAGCAGGAACTAATAAATACAATTGTTGAATTCGTGGAGGCAGACGTAAAGCATCAACCTGGTTTTGTTTCATCGAGTCTCCACAAAAGTTTAGATGGTATCAGAGTTCTAAACTACGCTCAGTGGAAAACTCTAGAAGATTACAAAGCTTTCCTCAATAACTCTGAAGTACAAGCGCGGGGAGCGGCTAAATTATCCAATTTTCATTTACTAGACTCCCGTGTATACGAGGTAACGATTTCTTTACCGGAATCGGCAGACCTCACAATTTCTCCAGGGCGCTTAATTCACCTGGGAGAATTTAGAATGAAGCCAGAAAATCAGTCTCGCTTGATAGAGCTAGAGCGAGAAAACGTCACAATTGCGTTAGAACACCCCGATCTATTATCTGCAAATTTTCACCGTTCGCTTGATGGGACGCGCACGATGAATTATGGATTTTGGCAAACTCTCGATAATTTTGAACTGCTAGTCAAAGAACCAAAGTTTGCCCCCGTGCGGGAATATTGGCAAGGTTTATCAGAAAACGAATTTCACCTATATGAAGTTGTTTTTACCGAACCTCATGAGTAAAAGTCAAAAATTAATTTTTTTTACACTCTGCTCCCTGCTCCCTGCTCCCTTTATTCACTAATAACTGAATTATGCAAGTTCGTACCTCTTACACTAGACTTTTAGTTACCGATTTGAAAGCTTGTTTTGCTTTTTATCGGGATATTTTGGAATTTAAGGTAATAGTAGATGCTACTCAGGAAGGGTATGCTGAATTTGCCGCTGGAGATATGAAACTAGCAATCTCGCAACGGCAAGAAATGGCAGAAATAATTGGCAGCGATCGCCTCCCACTTCATGCAGAATGTCAAGATCGCGCCGTATTAGTTTTTGTAGTTGCCGATATAGAAACAGTTTGTCACGAATTAAAACAAAAGGGAATTAAATTTACTAGAGAGCTAATGAGTAATCCTAGTTACGATCTCAAAACTGCTTATATACGCGATCCTGATGGAAACTTAATTGGGATTTATCAATATATGATTTGACCAAATTTATATCTCAATAGGTCTGCAATTGAGTTGACAATATAGCTCTCCTTGCTTTACCTTGAAATATGCATGAGGAACTATCGCTCGTTTGAAATACAAAGTAGAAATTAAGAGAGTAGCGATTTTAAGAATTAATCGTTACTTTTCTTGCTTTCAACTAGCTAGATCGAAATAAATCGAGTTGATTTAAACACTTCAAACCAAAACGTACAACTGACAATTCGATCGCGCCATAGAGTAAACCAATTCAGTAATTGGAGAGTTTTATGACATCTGTGCAAAATTCTCGCGTCTGGTTGATTACAGGTAGTTCCAGTGGTTTCGGGAGAGCGATCGCCCAAGCAGTATTAGATCGGGGCGAGAAAGTCGTGGTAACGGCACGAAATCCCCAACATGTTGAAGATATTCAGACAAAATATCCAGATCGCGCTCTAGCAGTGCAGCTAGACGTGACTCAACCAGCACAAGTCAAGGCAGCAGTAGAAACAGCGATCGCTAAATTCGGACGCATTGACGTATTAGTCAATAATGCTGGCTACGGTACAATGGGGGCGTTGGAAGAACTCAGCGATGAAGCAACTCGCCGCCAGTTTGAAACGAATGTTTTTGGGGCGCTGAACATGATGCGAGCAGTGCTACCCTCGATGCGACAGCACCGCAGTGGATACATTCTCAACCTTTCTTCGGTAGGTGGTTTTGTGTCCTTTCCTGGTGCTGGAATTTACTGTGCGACTAAGTTTGCTCTAGAAGCCTTGTCTGAAGCACTTGTCAAGGAAGTAGAGTCGTTAGGGATTAAAATTATCATCGTCGAACCAGGGGCGTTCAGGACAGATTTCAACGGGCGATCGCTCGTCCTAGCTGATACTCAAATTGCCGACTACGAACCCGTAATTAGTGGTTTCCGTCAGTGGCTGCAAGATATGGATGGTAAGCAACCGGGCGATCCCGTTAAAGCAGCCGAGGCAATGATCCAAGCCGTAAATAGCGACAACCCACCTTTACGACTCGCTTTAGGTGCAGATGCCGTGGGTGCAATTGAATCAAAACTAGAATCAGTCAAGGCAGAGATGGAGGCTTGGAAAGACGTAGCCGTAAATACGGCTTATGAAGGGGCAGCTGTCGGTGCGATCGGAGGGTAAGCGATCGTTCAAATTTCCCCTACTTCTCCCATACCCATTCCATACCTCATACAATTCGTAAACTACTCACCGCTTAACCCCTTCGGGCTTCAAGCGGGAGCTTTGTCCAAGATCTCACCGCCGACAGGCAACAACGATAGTTGTCCTTCTATCTGGCAAGCAATCCCTCGAACTTCGGGCGAGTTTACAACAGTCGCCCCAAGAGCAGCAATATTCAGTGCAGCATTCAAGTCGGAGTCTATATGTTCCAAGCCACACCGCTTACAACTAAATTTCTTGCCATTCCTATCACCAATGGCGTGACAACGGGAGCAGGTCGAACTTGTGTAGGCGGCGGGTACGAAAACAATAGGGATTCCGTTCATCGCAGCTTTGTATTGAGTAAACAATCGCATCTGATAGAAAGCCCAATTGTTAGACCTTCTACGTTCCGTTTTGTTTCTCGGCTTTTCATTCAAGCTTTCTCGAATGTTGGTCAAATCCTCAAAAGCCAGTGCTGCGCCCAATTCTTTAGCTTCCGTTACCAATTCTTTACTAATAACGTGATTGATATGCCTCTGAAACCTACGTTCTCTGCCAGAGAGCCTTCGCAAAAGTCGCCTCGACGACCGCGTGCGTTTACGTTGAACGTTGCTTCTAACCCTGCTGTATCTGTCCCTGACTCCTTGCAACTGACTACCATTCCAAGCCAGAAGAGTGCTGGTAGTGGCAATGTCGCGCCTTCCGAGATCGACCCCAATCACCCTTGGGGTTTTACCCGTTGGTTCTGTCGGCAATTCCACAACGATATTGACGTAGTAACTACCATCATTACGTCGAACCAAAACTGCACTCGTCGGGGTTTGTCCTTTGAGCAAAGCTCGTTGGTAGTTACCAATCGACAAAGCGAAATTAACTCGACCAGAGATCAAAGTAATTCCCACCTTCCAATCGTCTTCGTAAAAGACAAAGGTTCTGGCATCCAAGGAGACGCTAGTGGGTCGGAACTTCTTCATTTTGCGAGTCGCTTTACTATTGTCAATTACCCGACGAATCGCCTGACAGACATGGTTAGCCTTCAAGCCAGTGCTTGCTTTAACCGCATAATACGTCAGGTGGTGCAATTTAGTTGTATTCCAGCAATCTTCAGCCTTAGCTACTGCCAGTATTTGATTACAGGCATTGGCAAATTCTTCAAAAGTGCGCTCAAATTGTGGGCGCACCTTCTCAGGGACTTCGAGCTTACAAGACACAGACAGAGATTGAGTCATGGGAGTATTATGCTTCATCCCGCACTCAAAAATCTAGTAGGCTGCAAAGATCCTGCCCTCCCTTTCCTAAGCAGGCGGAAGCGCGGGTTTCCCGCGCATTGGAGCTGCGTCCCCCACCAACCCTTCGGGTCTGGATGGGGATCTCCAGGGAGGTTGAAAAGATGAAAGCAATTCGGATGCACGCTTATGGTGGCGCAGATGTCTTGAAGTACGAAGACGCGCCACTACCTCAACCCGCAACAGATGAAGTTTTGATTCGGATTTATGCAGCAGGAGTTAATCCTGTAGATTGGAAGATTCGCGAGGGATATGTGGGTAAAACCTTCAATTTGCCTCATATTCTCGGTGCTGATGTTGCGGGAGTTGTGGAGTCTGTTGGTGATGCCGTGCAGCGACTGAAGCCAGGAGATGAAGTGTACGGCTACGCTAGCTTGCGGCGGGAAGGTACGTATGCTGAATACATCGCTGCTAAAGAATCGGAAGTCACGCTAAAACCCAAAAGTATCGACTTTATTCAAGCAGCAGCTTTACCAGTGGCAGCGCTGACATCTTGGCAGGCAATTTTCGATACGGCGCACTTAGAGGCAGGACAAAAAATTCTCATTCATGCCGCATCTGGTGGAGTAGGATCGATCGCCGTGCAATTGGCAAAAGCCAAGGGTGCGCATGTTATCGGTACGGCTTCTACTCGTAATACTGAATTTATCCGCAAATTGGGAGTAGACGAAGCAATAGACTATCAGGCGACACCATTTGAAAATGTCGTGCGCGATCTCGATGTGGTTCTAGATACAATTGGTGGTGAAACACGATCGCGATCGCTCAAAGTTCTCAAACCAGATGGGATACTCGTTTCAATTGTCAGCCCGCCACCAGAAAGTGCCAGCGTGCGAGTTGCTATTACCCACGTACAACCAAATGCGGCGCAATTAGATGAAATTACTACTTTCATCGACTCAGGGCAAGTTAAACCGCATGTAGAAACCGTACTACCCTTGAGCGAAGCCGCACAAGCACACCAGTTAAGCCAAAGCGGACGGACGCGGGGTAAAATCGTGCTGCGGGTTGACTAAAGGAGGAAAGCGGTAAATTTTTCTCCGATCGCCAAGCTACATACTAGTACCTATACTTAAATGAGTTGGTGTATTCAATCGATCCAACTTACAATCGGGCATGGAAAATCCTCGCCAACTAGCTTTTATCGCTCTCAAGGCAGTACATCGCGATGCATATGCAGATGTCGCTTTAGATCGGGTACTCAGTCAATCGAATTTAACCGCCATCGATCGCCGTTTGGTAACAGAATTAGTTTACGGTAGCGTTAGGAGAATGCGATCGCTCGATGCTTCGATCGATCGCTTAGCTAAAAAAAAATCTCACCAACAACCCCCCGACTTACGCACTATCCTCCATCTCGGCTTATACCAACTATGCTATCTGACTCAAATTCCCTCCTCTGCCGCTGTCAATACTACAGTGGAATTGGCAAAAACTAATGGTTTGGCTGGATTGAAGGGATTTGTCAATGGGATTTTGCGTCAATTTATACGGGAGATGGAAGGGAGCAGGGAGCAGGGAGCGCTTCGGTGCAGGGAGCAGGGAGCAGAGGGGCAGAGGGGCAGAGGGGCAGAGGGACAACAACTAACTGTCAACTGTCAACTGTCAGCTATCATCCCATTACCAAAAGATCCGGTTGAAAGACTAGGAATTCTACACAGTTACCCTAATTGGATGATTGAATTGTGGTTGGAACAGTTGGGTTTGGAAGAGACAGAACAACTGTGTGAATGGTTTAATCGATCGCCAGCAATCGATCTACGAGTTAATACTTTACAAACTTCCATCGAACAAGTAGAAACGCAGTTGCAAGCAGCAGGAGTGTCTGTAATGCGGCTTCCCCATCTACCCCAAGCTTTGAGGTTGACTGGCAATATCGGTGCAATTCAGAATTTGCCTGGATATAGTGCGGGATGGTGGACTGTCCAAGATAGTAGCGCTCAACTTGTGAGTCACGTACTCGATCCGCAAGCGGGAGAAGTTGTGATTGATGCTTGTGCTGCACCTGGAGGTAAGACAACTCACATAGCCGAATTAATGCAAGATCGTGGAACAATTTGGGCTTGCGATCGCACGACATCTCGCTTAAATAAACTTAAAACAAATGCCGAACGCCTACAATTGCGATCGATAAAAATTTGTCCTGGGGATAGCCGTTCTCTGCCTCAATTTACGAATATAGCCGATCGCGTGTTGCTCGATGCTCCCTGTTCTGGATTGGGAACTTTGCACCGCCACGCCGATGCTCGTTGGCGACAAACACCCGCATCAGTGCAAGAACTTGCTAGCCTACAAAAAGAACTACTCGATTGTACGGCTACTTGGGTTAAACCTGGTGGTATTCTTGTATACGCCACTTGCACTCTTCATCCTTTAGAAAATGAAAGAGCAGTGGAATGGTTTTTATCTAGCCATCCCCAATGGCAAATCGCTCCTCCCCCGTCCGATTCTCCTGCAGCTCCATTTTCCACTGCGGCAGGTTGGTTGAAGATCTTTCCCCATCAGCATCAAATGGATGGCTTTTTTATGGTTCGATTGAAGAGAAGGGAGCAGGGAGTAGGGAGCAGGGGAGTAGGGAGCAGAGGGGCAGAGGAGCAGGGGAGCAGGGGAGAACCAACTACCAACTACCAACTACCAATTACCAATTACCAATTACCAATTAGCAAAAATGACTACTAATTCTAATACCAAAAATTTAATGAAAATCTTGATCGGTGCTGCTTGGTTGGACGGCAAAATTCAACCGGAGGAAAGGAAATATCTTCAGCAAGTCGCTCAAGCAAAAAATTTGGCTGACGATCCAGAGATTCGACCTTTACTCAACGAACTCCGAACAGTACAGCCTACAGAATGTTATGAATGGATTCAAGCACATTTAGGCGATCGCCCTAGTGAAACAGCTTATCAAAGTTTGATTGAAGCTATTAGCGGCTTAATTTATAGTGATGGCGATGTTGCCGTAGAAGAAGCTCAATTGCTTAACAAAATAGAGTCTTCTCATTCAGAGGAAACACAGCATCATTCCATGCACAATTCCGCAATTCACGCAATCCAAAATCTCTACCGTCGTTGGGTAGAGACTCAAAATTAGTCATTAGTCATTTGTTATGAGTGGCTAGTGGCTAGAGATCGGTGGTTAGTAGCTGAATTCTTCATCCAGTCACTCCTCACCAGTCACTAATCGCTGATAACTAATAACTCTGTACAGACATTACATATAACGTCTCTACACTGACTTTTGACTTTTGACCTTTGACTTTTATTTTGGTTCGCCAACTCCAGGAGTTTCTTCTTTTTTCACTTCTGGTACTACGCCGGGACGCTCTTTATCTTCCCAACCTACAGGACGCTTGGAATTGTACCAAGCAACGGAACCAATTGTCGCAGCAGCAATAAAACCAACTACATATACTAGAGTTGCAGAGATTGGAAAGTGAGGCTGATTTACTGCCGCATCTGCTGCTGCTTGCATTAATATGTGCATAGTCATATTTCCTCAGATTGCTAATACTACTGTTTAGACCCTATACAAACAGAGTACCATTTCCATCCTCCCCAGGAAAGAAGCTCAGTGTCAGTTATCAGT
>NZ_JBOFLP010000253.1:0-11477 GCF_051657925.1 Chroococcidiopsis sp. | reverse complement strand
GGATATTGTCGACAAAGCAACTTATTTAGCCAGAATTGCGATCGAACGCGACTCAGCCGAGCAAGCATTGCGGCAGAGCGAACGACGTTACGCTACTCTAACTCAAGCTGCACCTGTTGGCATATTTCGGACAAATTGTCAAGGCAATTGCGTCTATGTCAACGATCGCTGGTGTGAAATTGCCGGATTGACTCCCCCTGAAGCATTGGGGACGGGTTGGATCTTAAGCATACATCCTCAAGACCGCGAACGTTTATTTAGCGAATGGTATCGAGCCGCCCAACAACAGACGATGTTTCGCTCCGAGTATCGGTTTGAGCGTCCCGACGGTACGATAACTTGGGTCTTCGGTCAGGCAGTAGCAGAGAAAGATAGTTATGGGGACATTCTAGGTTATATCGGCACGATCGCCGACATCAGCGATCGCATCCTTGCCGAAACAGAACTGAACCTGCTCAACACTCAACTCGAACAGCGCATTTTGGAGCGCACGGCTCAATGGCAAACGGCAAATCAAGCATTGCGGCAGGAGATTGCCCAACGTCAGGAGGCAGAAGCAGCACTGCGCGATCGCGAACGACGATATCAAGCAATCTTTAACCAAACATTTCAGTTCATTGGACTACTTTCGCTGGATGGCATTTTGTTAGAAGCCAATCAGACAGCACTTGACTTTGGCGGCTTAACTCATGCCGATGTCATCGGTATGCCAGTTTGGGAAACTCCTTGGTGGCAGCCTGACACAGAATCGCGGCATCGCCTACAGTCAGCAATTAAAGCGGCAGCAGCAGGTGAATTCGTGCGTTACGAAGTTGACCTGATAGGGGCTGGAGGCGCAATTGTCACTGTAGACTTTTCGCTCAAACCCGTGTGGGATGAAGAGGGAAAAGTGGTGCTAATCATTCCTGAAGGGCGCGATATCAGCGATCGCAAACAGGCTGAAGAATCGTTGCGAGAAAGCGAAGCTAAGTTTCGTCAATTAGCTGAGAATCTTGACGATGTGGTATGGATTGCAGATGCTAACCACCAGGTAATTTATATCAGCCTAGCTTACGAAAAAATTTGGGGTCAAAGCTGCGAAAATTTGTATCGAGATTCTAGTACGTGGTTGCAAGCAGTCCACCCAGAAGATCGCTCCCAAGTCGAGCAGGCTTTACAAGCAACGACATTACACGGTGGTTACGATGCAGAGTATCGCATTATTCGCCCTGATGGTAAGATGCGCTGGATCAGGGATCGAGGATTTTTGATTCGGAACGAAGCAGGCGAAGTTTATCGGATTGCCGGAATTGCTGAAGATATTAGCGATCGCAAACTTGCCGAAGCAATTCTCTACCAACGCCAGCAAGAATTTGTCGCCTTAGTGGAAAATTCCCCCGATGTTATTGCTCGTTTCGATCGCCAATTGCGGCACTCATACATTAACTCCGCGATCGAAAAAGAATTAGGCATTCCCCCAAAAGCGTTTATCGGCAAAACCATCCGCGAAATGGGTTTTCCTGCCGAATTCGTAAATACTTTCGAGCCAGCACTACAGATGGTTTTAGCCACGGGACAAGAGCAAATTATCGAGCTGAGTGCCCAGACTGCTAATGGTACTATAGGGTTCTCGCAAACGCGCTTGATGCCAGAAACCGCCCCTGATGGTACTGTCCATTCTATCCTTGCCCTCGGTCGCGATATTACAGCCATCCGAGCGGCTGAGATCGCCCAACGACAGCAAATGCAGCGAGAGCATCTGCTCAATGCGATCGTCCAAAAAATGCGCGAGTCCCTCAATCTAGAGGAGATACTGAACACAACTGTCACGCAAGTGCAAGCATTTCTCCAAGCAGACCGAGTTGTAATTTATCAGATCGAACCTAACGGTAGCGGCAAAGTTATAGCCCAAGCCGTTGCACCAGAGTGGAAGTCGTTACTCGATCTCGTCCTTTCAATTGAAGCATTTCCTCTGCATACCCAACAGCAATATTTGCGCGGCAAAATTGGTATTATTTGCGATCGCGACAGTGGGAATATTCCACCTTGCTTGGTAGAATTCATGCACCAAACCCAAGCCAGAGCAAAGCTGACGATTCCAATTATTCAACAGCACAAGCTTTGGGGATTATTGATCGTCCATCAGTGCAGCCAACCGCGAGAGTGGCAAGCTTGGGAAATTAAGTTGTTGCAGCAACTGGCTAACAAAATGGCGATCGCAATTCAACAGTCAGAACTGCACCAACAACTCCAAATTGAACTGCAAGAACGCCGCCAAATCGAGCAGGCATTACGCCAGAGCGAAACCGAATTTCGCTTGTTGAGTGAAAATTCGCCATTGGGCATTTTTAGAACTAACAATCGCGGCGAATATACTTACATCAATCCCCGCTATCAACTCATTTGCGACTGTACGTTTGAAGAGGCAATGGGCAGGGGATGGTTGCAACTGATCCATCCAGAAACCCGCGATTTCGTTATTTCCCAGAACTCGAAAGCCGTGGACGAGATGAAATCATGTCTCAGTGAGTTTCACTTCGTCCGTAAAGATGGTTCGAGCCGTTACTGTCGCGTTCAAGCCGTACCGTTATTTAGCGACGATGAGACGTATATAGGACATGTCGGCACGATCGAAGATATTACCGAAAGTCGGGCGATCGCTCAGATGAAAAATGATTTCATCGGTATTGTCAGCCACGAACTCCGCACCCCGTTAACTTCTTTGCGCGGTTCCCTGGGCTTACTCGCCACTGGCGTTTACGACAACAAGCCCGAAAAAGGCAAGCGGATGTTACAAGTAGCCGCAGAAAGCGCCGCTCGTCTAGTGCGACTCGTCAGCGACATTCTCGATTTAGAGCGGTTGGAGTCTGGCAAAGTCACCCTCGAACGACAACACTGCAATGCCGCAGATCTAATGCTGCAATCGGTAGAAGCCATGCGAGCCAGTGCCGAACACAATCAAGTGACCCTCACCCTCACCCCACTCCAGATGCAAATTTGGGCTGCTCCCGATGCCATCATTCAAACTTTGACAAATTTACTCAGTAATGCCGTCAAGTTTTCCGCCCCAGGCAGTACCGTTTGGTTGAGTGCTGAATTAGGGAGCAGGGAGCAGGGAGCAGGGAGCAGGGGGAAGAGAGCTGAGGGAGACAAGGGAGAGGGGGGAGACGAGGGAGCAATTCTAGCCACTAGCCACCAGCCACTAGCTACTCTCCCGACTTCTTACGTCCTATTTCAAGTCAAAGATCGAGGCAGAGGCATTCCAGCAGATAAGTTAGAAACGATCTTCGGACAATTTCAACAAGTCGATGTTTCCGATTCCCGTCAAAAAGGAGGCACAGGTTTAGGTTTAGCCATCTGTCGCAGTATTATCCGCCAACATGAAGGGCAAATCTGGGCAGAAAGTATTTTAGGTGAAGGTAGTTCTTTCTACTTCACCTTACCGTTGAATACAGTTGACGGTTGACAGTTATTTGCTAATAATCTGACAAATTGCCGTTAGCGCTCAAGCAGAAATGAGAAAGTTAAAACAACAGCATTCTTAAGATTGGACAGTAAAATAAACAGATTCTCTACTATTATTTCACATTTCTATAGCTATTTTCAGTTGAATGAAGTACATATATTCTGTAGGGGCGCACGGTTGTACGCCCCTACGCATGTATTACACCTGCATGGGATACGTTATAGTATTTATTGAACTATCATTAACTTAATTATCAACTTAGATGAAAAGCCGATTTCAGCTAAGCTGAAATCGGCTTTTGCAAATTTTTTTGAGTTGAAATAACTTGCCGAACTCAACTTTACTGGTTTTATATAAGCCTTGGATTCATTTAATAAATTTTTTGTTTGATCCAAATGTTTTTGGAATTGCGTTACGTTTGCCTCGGCTCTTGTTTGATGCGCTCGCAAATTCTGAAATACAATCGTTAGACTGTCAGATTGCTGTTGCAATTCTGGTAAGTTTCGAGTTCGGTTCTCTTGAAATTTCATGAAACTAGCTTTATTTTCACTAAACTTAAATCTAAGCTCGTTGAATTGAAAGCTAAGTTGCTGTGAATGAGCTTTTAATTCTTTTGAATCATTTAAGATTTGCTGAGCTACCATATCTGGTAAATTAGCTATGTTTGCGATCGCCTCTTCTACCTCCAGTTTCTTTGCTAGGATGCCGCGACCGTAAGTAGCATTGAATAGTGCAGCTAAAGACTCGCTGACTGAAACTTGCCGATCGAGTGCTTCACCTTGGTAATCTTTTGCTGGGGTAATCTCTTGCTGGTGTGGGGCGAGTGCTCGGCACAATTCTTTGTTTGTTTGTTCTAATTCTTGCTCTAGATCTTGTATTTGTTGCTGCTTATCAAGTAACTTTGCTCCTAGATGTTCTACCATTCGATGTAAAGACTCCATCTGTTCGCGGAGAATCTCTACTTGTTCGCGGAGAATATCTACCTCTTCTGAAGGAGATCTTGATGATAGTTCCATGTTGGTATCGATTGAATGCTCTACATCAAATGTAGCCATAGTTACATTCTATCTGTCTTAAAGCTTGGGTTAGTACAACTGTCTTAGTATAAGCGATCGCTACATAATTTAACATTAACTTCCTTGTACGGGCTACTATCGGGCGAATAGGATTTACAACTAATGAATTTACAAGTTCTGAGTTATTCTGACTCCTTTTACAATGTTGGCATTTGAGTTATTAATGTAAAATTACACTGATGAAATAATTGAAAATTTTAAATGCGATCGCAGTATTTACCAGTCTCAGATCGAGTTAATAAAAACTTTATTAAAAAACTATAAATCAATCGTACTTATGCGATCGCTGGTGTATAGTTCGTTAATGATGAAACAGACAGTAGCACTATTTGCCCTAGTCCTGGCTCAATCACTATCGGCAGACGTTACAGGTAAAGCTTCTACAATTCATGCTAGTGCTGCCACAGTCCAGCTCGTACCTGCTAATATACAACAAAAATCCGATCGCTTGGGTTGGGACGAACAGATTTGGGGTCAAGGTAAAAAAGGCGATCGCCAAGCTTTACTCAAAGCGATTGATAACAGTTTGCGATATTTGCGATCGCCGCAAGCAATTGCAGCTTATCAACAGTATCCCCTACGCGAGATTACCCGCGATCGCGTCTGGCGTAGTTTAGTGCGATTTCGCCAGTTGGTTATTAACTCCCGTTCTCCAGAACAACTACAAGCTGCCGTCCAGCAAGAATTTGAACTGTATCAATTTCCGGCACAAGATGGTAAGAGTGAGGTACTATTTACTGCATACTACGAGCCGATCTATCCTGCTAGCCGCGTTAAAACGGCTGAATATCGCTATCCTCTTTATCGACTCCCACCCGACTTTGCTTCGTGGACTGAACCCCATCCTACCAGAGCTGAATTAGAAGGCGAGAATGGTTTATTGGGAGCGAAAAGTCGGCTGCACGGACAAGAACTGGTTTGGCTGCGCGATCGCCTAGAAGCCTTTCTGGTTCACATCCAAGGCTCGGCACGCCTGCACCTGACAGATGGTAGTATCATGACTGTCGGTTATGCTGGAAAGACTGAGTTCCCTTATACCAGCATCGGCAAAGAACTGATTAAAGATGGCAAACTTCCCGCCGATGGGTTAACTCTACCTGCTGTATTGCAATACTTTCGCCAACACCCGGCAGAATTAAATACGTATCTACCCCGCTATCGTACATTTGTCTTTTTTCAACCCACAAACAACGCTGCACCTCACGGATATCTGGGAGTACCAGTCACAGCCGAGCGATCGATCGCCACAGATAAGTCACTTACACCGCCTGGTGCTTTAGCGCTGATTCATACCCAAATTCCTTATTTCGATCGGCAAGGACGGCTAGAACAACGTACTGTTAGCCGCTACGTCCTCAATCAAGACACGGGTAGCGCCATCAAAGGAGCGGGTAGAGTCGATTACTTTATGGGAACAGGCGATCTAGCAGCAAAGCGTGCTGGAGTTACAGTCAGTAACGGACAACTTTATTATTTGTTGTTGAAGGGAGCAGGGAGCAGGGAGCAGGGAGCAGGGAGCGGGGAGCAGGGAGCAGGGAGCAGGGAGCAGGGAGCAGGGAGAAGAGAGCTGAGGGAGCAATTCAAAATTCAAAATTCGCGCATTAAAGCACGCACCACGCAAGAGCGCACCACGCACCACTAATTATTGCGTTGCCTGTGCCAATTCCTGCCGAAATAAATTTAAATCTATTTGAGGATTGCCAGTATTAGTTAACAAGCGATCGCGCCATGTTGTAATCCGCTCTTGCCTTTCTTTCAAACGGGCTAAAACATGATTATTATACTTAAGATTTGTTCCTTGGAGTGCAGATAAACGATTAACCTGACTAATAATTTGACCTAGCTCGCGATTCATTTTAACTGTAGTACAAGCTGTAATCTGATTGATGTTAGGATTAGAACTTGTAGGAGGTTGAGGTCGATTTTCTGTTAGTTGAATTGTTGTATATTTTTCTGCCTCGATTTTCTTTTGTGTTCGTTCAAAAGCAGTATTGAATTCATTGGCATCGCGTGCTAGAAAGTACTCACCTCCGCCAGCTTCAGCTATGGCTTGCAACTGCTGCTGCGTGGTTTCATTTTCATCTAAGCCAATAACATTTACCGTAATTGCTGCCGGAGAATTGTGCAATTCTCTAGCTATTGCTACAGCATCACCATTACAATTGTCTGTCCCATCAGTAATTAAATAAATAATATTTTGATTGCTAGCACCATCGCGATCGCTTAGAATATCGTTTAATCTTGATAGACTTGCCGTTATTGGTTTATAAATTGGTTTAAATTCAGCCTCTGAGGTGGGTTCGTTGGCTGGTGCTAAAATTAAGCTGCTCAACTGTACTAGGGAATACATAGTTTCGCTAGCAGCACATACAGTAGTCGGATCTGTTGTTGCATCGGCGCTACGATCGCCAAATATATTAACTCCAACTTGAGTTGTAGAAGGAAATGTACTGACAAAACGAGCGATCGCAGCTTTAGCAATGTCGAATTTCGTAGTACCACTACCTGTAAACACTCGCATAGAATCAGAAGCGTCTAACACAAAAATTTTATTCTGCTGCTTCATTTTAGTAATTTTTTCTGTGGGATCTACCTCAGAAGCATTTGAGTTCGTAACCGAATCGAGATTAACTGATACAGGCTCTAAACACTCTTGATAATTTTCCCCATATTGTGCCAATAGCTGCTGATAGTAGGCTTCTGCTGCATACGGATCGAGTTCGGTAGATCGACCTGATTGTGTTAAGTTTGTCTTGATTTCTGTAGTTTGAGTAGTAGAAGTTACATCAGAATTATTTGCATAATTATTTTCTTCAGCATCGCAGCCGCTGATGGCAAGCGATAAAGGAGTTAATACTAAAAGTAGTGAAGCGCAAACTATTTTTGTTTTCATGTCTACCTTTGACTTACTACTTATATTTTTTGATACTTATATTGCAAGTCCTGTTGCAAGTTTACTATGGCGATCGCACTAAGTTTGTTTATTTTAGATATTAAGATTTATCGTGTCTGAATGGCAATAAGAATAGCCAGAAAGTTTTCCCTGAGCCAATCTGCACAACCGTGTGCGATTGAAAAGCTCGCTTTGGCGTAGAGCGTGACATTCCTCCAACCCCCTTAAAAAGGGGGGCTATAGAAGAGCGTCTAGAACATAATTTTAGAGAAATGGTATGAGGATAACAATTCTCGGAAATTGGGAATTATAAGTTCGTATCGTCATAAGTCAGGCTTACCAGCTACTTGTGACGACACATTTCCCAAAACTTCAGACAATGCCTAGAAAACGCAATTATTAGGAATGAGACAAAAACGCTTAAGTCGCCACAAGCATTTACCAGCAGTTAAAATAGCCTTATTTGTATTTTTACTGGTTTTTGGGTTTGTTTTATTTCAAATATTCCAATCCAAAACACACTTAGAAATTACTCAACCGCTTCCTCAAGACTCTGCTATTCAAGTTTATTTTAATCAAAATCAAGCCGCTTCATATCAAGACCCTTATCGGCATTTTATGCGTCTAGGGGACAATCTAGAACAACAAGCGATCGATGCCATATCTCAAGCTCAATCGTCAATAGATTTAGCAGTGATGGAATTTCGACTCCCTCTGGTTGCAAAAGCACTCGTTGCTAAACAGAAAGCAGGTGTAAAAGTCAGACTAATAATTGATAGTCAATATAATAAAACTTTAGCTGATTATACTTCAGCGGAAATTGCTCGCATGAAGCGACACGATCGCCGAGCTTACGAAGAACTAAAACGATATCCAATCGATGCCTTAGCTTTGTTGCGATCGCATGGCATCGAAATTAAAGACGACTCCATTACTGCCAATGGTAGAACTAGAGGCAGTGGGTTAATGCATCACAAGTTTTTAGTTGTAGATCGTAAAACCACAATTATATCTAGTGGTAACTTTACAACTTCCGATTTGCATGGAGATTTTCAGGTTCTGGCAAGTCGAGGTAATCCAAATAATATGGTCGTCATTCCCAACAATCCTCAAATTGCTCAAGCTTTAACAGATGAGTTTAATTATATGTGGCAGGGATTATTTAAATCTCGTAAGCCACGCAGACAGCCTTTAACATTTTTAGTTGGAACGGGTCATGTTACGCTGAACTTTTCACCTGCCCCTCGCACTGAAAGCATTGGTATGACTAGTAACGGTACGATCGCTTATTCTATCAAATCTGTGAAAAAAAGCGTGCATGTTGCCGTTTTTGTGTTTTCAGATCGAGAAATTAGCGATAGTTTAGCAACAGTACGAGATACAGGAGTAGAAGATATTAAAATCCTAATAGATCCAGATTTTTATCGACAATCTTACTCTAAAGCCTACGATGCAATGGGATTATGTCCGACTCATCGCAAAAAGGGTCTTAATAATATCAAACCTTGGTATCGTCCCATTAATACAGTTGGTTTTCCCAAAGCAACAACAGGCGATCGCGGCGTACACAGTAAAATGGCAATCTTAGATGGCAGACAAGTCATTACAGGTAGTCATAATTGGTCGGAAGCGGCAAATTATTCTAATGATGAAACCTTAATTATTATCGATCATCCCACAGTTGCAGCCCACTACGAACGGGAATTCGATCGCCTTTACCGCACGGCAATATTAGGAAAAGCGAGTATGCCTCAAGCAAAACCATGCCGTTAAATCAGTTATCAGTTGTCAGTTATCAGAAGTTGTAGGGGCGGGTTTAGCAAGCATATTCACGGTTAGTAACGATAAATCTTTGTCCAAAACCCGTCCGTACAGGAGTCAGGAAATTTGATTAAGGTAAGATCCCCCCTAACCCCCCTTAAAAAGGGGGGAATGAATGCCCCCTTTTTAAGGGGGATGGGGGATCTTCAGGATCTTTGCGTCTCTAACCGAGATGTATTGCCTCTCAGCTCCCGCAGCAGTTACGCTAAATCGAAAAGTAAGATTTCCGCATCGCGATCGCTGCTAATTTTCAACAATTCAGCGCCGCTGGTTGCTACTCCATCTCCCGCGTTCAAGCTATGACCGTTGAGCGTCACTGCACCCCGCGCTACTTGCAACCATGCGTAACGATTTGGTTGCAATTGATAAGTGACCCGATCTTGCGGTTGCAATATGGCTGAATACAAATTCACGTCTTGATGAATTGTCACAGCACCATCGCGTCCATCTTTAGCGGCAATTAAGCGCAATTTTCCCTGTCTTTCGGCAACTGAAAAGGCTTTTTGTTCGTAACTCGGTTCCAAGCCTTGGCGATCGGGCAGAATCCAAATTTGCAAGAGGTGAACTGGTTCGGTAGCAGAAGAATTGAATTCGCTGTGCATAATTCCCGTTCCAGCACTCATCCGTTGTACTTCTCCAGGTCGGACGATCGCCCCATTACCAATACTATCTTTATGTTCGAGCGCGCCTTCAAGAACGTAGGTGAGAATTTCCATGTCCCGATGTCCGTGAGTCCCAAACCCTTTTCCTGGCTGGACTCGATCTTCGTTGATCGCGCGCAGCGATCGAAATCCCATGTGAGAGGGGTCGTAGTAGTTTGCAAATGAAAAGGTGTGATAGCTATCTAACCACCCATGATTCGCATGTCCGCGTTCTTGGCTTTGTCTGAGTGTAATCATATCTTTCCTCCAACTTGGTTCTACAATTAATTCAATATCAATTAATTTAATATTAAACTAGTTGACCAAAAAAAGAGAACCGCCACCATGTACGGCTTTCCTTACCAAGAAAGTGGTGCGTGAATCAATTTTAGATTTGAGATTGACGATTTTAGATTGAATCCAAAATTCTTCCTCAGCTCTCTTATTTAGGTCGATCGAACTGAGAAGGGGGACGGAAATTCTCGACTGGGGTATTTTTTAAGGCTTGTGACATGAACGATCGCCAGATCGGGGCAACGAATACGCCACCTGTTGCGCCTTTACCTACAGGACGGTAGTTGTCGTTGCCGACCCAAACAGCTGTTGCTAATTGTGGCACGAACCCGACAAACCAAATATCCCGTTCTGAAGATGTGGTTCCCGTCTTACCTGCGGCGGGGCGACCGATTTGAGCGGCGGTTCCCGTACCGTTATTGATGACTCCCCGCATTACGTCTGTTAAGGTAGCGGCTGCCCAAGGTTCTAAGACGAGTTGGGGTTTGGGCGAGTTATCGAGGATAACGTTACCACTACTATCGGTGACACGGGCAATAATAGTTGGTTTGGACTGCCAACCGTAATTAGCAATTGTCGCGTAGGCGCTTGCCATTTCCAAAGGCGTGACACCGATCGCTCCTAATGGTAAAGATGGAACTGGTTCCATCGGGCTGTTGATGCCCAAGATGCGGCACGTCTCGACCACCTTATTCAAACCCACAGCACTACCTAGCTTCACGGCGGGAATGTTACGCGACACTTCGAGCGATCGCCTCACTGGCATGGGACCGTTGAAAGAGTCATCGTAATTTTTCGGAGTCCAAATTCCCCCAGGGATGCGGTAACTGACCGGAGTATCGTTGATAACACTATTAGGCGTAAATTTTCCTGAAGCAAATGCCGTGTAATAGACAAACGGCTTAAAAGAAGATCCTGGCTGGCGGCGGGCTTGAGTCGCTCGGTTAAATTCGCTTTTTTGATAATCTACCCCACCTACCAATGCTTTAATAAATTGAGTGCGCGGATCGACTGACACCAAAGCCATCTGGTCGGCGCGGACTCCCTGAGAGCGAATGGTTTTATGCCATTTTGCTACGGTTTCTTCAGCCAGCCGTTGCATTCTGGAATCAACGGTAGTTTGCACCCGCAGCCCGCCTTTTTGCACGGCTTCTAGTCCGTATTCCCGTTCTAACTCTTGAGCCGCAGTATTAGTGACGAAGGGCATACTACTACGTTGGAACGAGCTAACTTTCCCCAGGGTAATTTTCGTTTCTCTCGCCTTCTCGTCTTCCTCTGCCGTAATCCAGCCCAAGTTACGCATTCGG